>JANNEJ010000698.1:0-2148 GCA_031378585.1 Acidobacteriota bacterium
CTCCCTGGGCGTCAGTGTTTGACCGTGTCGGACGTGGTGACCGGCGGTGCCGCCACGGCCACCTCGATTGAGGGCGCGCCAGATTCGCCGCCCGGCTCGTCGCCACCAGGCTGCGCCAGGAACAAGCGCGCCACGCCGAGCGGCGCCCGGGGCGTCGTGTCGACGTCGTTCACCGCGCCGATCTCATCGCCGGTCGCCGCGCCCAGATCACGGAAGCGACGGGTCGTCACGAGCACGCGGCTCTCATAGGTGGCCACCGTGTCGTTGAACGCGCGCACGGTGCCGTCGAGGCGTCCCCGCAGCGTCTCCATGCGATCGGTGAGCTGCCGCACGCGGTCGTAGAGTTCCTTGCCAAGCTTGCTGACCTGCTCGGCGTTGCGCGTGAGCCGCTCCTGGCGCCAGCCGTGGGCGACCGCGCGCAAGAGCGCGATGAGCGTGAGCGGGCTGGCCGGGAACACCTGCGTGCCGACGCCGAACTCGATGAGGTGCGCGTCCTGCTGCAAGGCGGCCTGGAACACCGCCTCGCCCGGCAGGAACATCACGACGAACTCGGGCGAGGGGTGGAACTGCTCCCAGTAGCCCTTGGCGCCGAGCTTCGTCATGTGGTCGCGCACCTGACGCGAGTGGTCGGCCAGTTTCTGCTCGCGCGCCTGGTCGTCGGTGGCTTCCTGGGCGTCGAGATAGGCCTCGAGCGGCGCCTTCGCGTCGATGACCACCGTGCGTCCGCCCGGCAGACGCACCAGCAGGTCGGGCCGCACCCGGCCGTGTTCGGTGTCGGTGCTCGTCTGCTCGTCGAAGTCGCAGTACTCGAGCATGCCGGCCATCTCCACCACGCGCCGCAGCTGCATCTCGCCCCAGCGCCCGCGCACCGTCGGCGTGCGCAGTGCCCGCACCAGGTTGGTGGTCTCGGCGCGCAGCTGGGTCTGGCTACGGCCGATGGCCTCGAGCAACGACGAGATCTCGGCGCCGGTCTGCATCCGGTTCTTCTCGACCTCGCCGAGCTTCAGGTCCACCTGGTGCAGCACGTCGCGAATGGGCGTGACGAGGTCATCAAACGCCTGCTGTTTGCGCGAGATCTCGGAGGTGGCGTCCTTGTGCAGACCCGACATGCGTTCCGAGGCCAGTTTCAGGAACTCCTCGTTGCTCGACTTGAGCGCGGCGCCCGCCAGCGCCTGAAAGGTGTCGCGCAGCTGCGTCTGCGCCTGCTCGAGCAGCGCGAGTTGCTTGGGCACGTCCTGTTCCTTGTGCGCCAGCTCGGTGTTGACCCGCGTGAGCTCTTCGCGCAGCACCGACCCCTCGATGCGCGTGCGCTCGAGGTCGTCGCGCGACCTGGTGAGCTCGCCCTGTAACTCACTCACTCGCCGGGTGGTCTGGTGGAAGAGCGCCTGCGCGGCGCCGACCGTGGCCTGGTGGGTGGCAATCGATTCGGCCAACTCGCGCCGGAACAGGCCCCGGGCGAGTACCCACGCGGCCAGGGCGCCGGTCGTGAGACCCGCAAGAAGTGACAACAGGATGACCGCATCCATCGTAAAAGACCGCCAGTCTGGGGAGGTGCCAAGGCACCCAGGCCCTGAAAAGTCGTGCGTTGCAGGGCAGTGTAACAGCGCGGCACCGGCAAATGCGGGCCGGACACAAAAGTGTCGGTGTCGACCCTGCGAAATTGTAAGCCACCCGCCAGTACCGTCGGTGACCTCGGTGCCGCCGTTGGCCGAGGCGGCCCTCGGGCCCGGCATTCCGTCCTGCTGCTGCGCGAAACTGCACACATGGCCACGCCCGGTCCGTGTGGTGCGGACTTTGATTCTAGGAAGGGGTTCCCATGATCGAATCCTCTCCAGTTTTCGCGGACGGCTTCGGCCGCCGGGTAGTACGTGTGACCGGCGGCGACAGCGCGCCGACCGAGCACCTGGTACTGGACTCGGTCCTGGCCAGCCACACCGAATTCGCTGCGGCCCTGCGCGAGCGGGCGGCTCAGCTTCACGGGTGCCGGCTCACCTCCTATGCGCGCGTGCACCGGGTCGAGTCCGACGGTCCAGGCGGCCTGGCCATTGTGAGCGAGCACATCCGTGGCTGGCGTCTCGCCGACCTGCTCGACGTGGCCGAGACCGAGAACCTGACCTTCGACATCGGCGTGGTCATGCTGTTGCTGCG
>JANNEJ010000716.1:0-2657 GCA_031378585.1 Acidobacteriota bacterium
TGGCCCCCGCCCCGTGCTGGTCTCGCGCTCGTCGATTCCCTACCTGACCGAGCCCTGGTACTGTTGAGCGGAACCGATCGGAGAGCAGGTGGCTCTCCTCTAGGCGGGACTCGGGGCCCGGGGTGCGCGCCGCGTGCACCATGGCTGGTGTTTGGAGAGTCAGCGACAAGGACCACGGCACACAATGAACGATGTCTCGCAGAAGCCGCGCGTGTTGCTGTGCGCGACGACCACCGGCTATCAGACGCGGGCGTTCGACGAGGCCGCCGCGCGCCTCGGCGTGGACCTCGTGCTGGCCACCGACCGGTGCGACCGGCTCGACGACCCGTGGCGCGACCGGGCTATCCCCGTGCGGTTTCACGACGACACGGCCTCGTCTGCCGCCGTGCTCGACGCACTGCGAGGCAGGCGGCTCGACGGCGTGCTCGCGGTGGGCGACCGTCCGGTCGTCCTGGCGGCGCTCATCGCCGAGGCACGCGGGCTGCCGTGGCACTCAGTGGCCGGAGCCCGTACGAGCCGCGACAAGCGGCGCTTTCGCGCGTGTCAGCACGAGGCCGGTCTGTCGGCGCCGTGGACGATGACCGTACCGGCCGGACAGGTCACGCCGCCGCCGGGCGTAGGCTATCCGTGCGTGGTGAAGCCGTTGGTACTGTCAGGCAGCCGCGGCGTGATCCGCGCAAGCGACGCTGCGGAACTACGCGCGGCGCTCGCGCGCCTGAGCACGTTGCTGTCGGCTCCCGACGTGCGCGAGTTGCGCGACGAGGCGGCCGACGTGGTCCAGGTGGAGGGCTACGTGGAGGGCGACGAGTTCGCCGTCGAGGGTCTGATGGACCGGGGCCGCCTGCACGTGCTCGCGATCTTCGACAAGCCCGATCCCCTTACCGGTCCGTACTTCGAAGAGACCGTGTATCTCACCCCCACCGCGCGTACGCGTGCCCAGGCACTGGCGATCATTCCGGCCGTCGCCCGGGCGGCACACGCCGCAGGGCTCTGGCATGGGCCGGTGCACGCGGAGTGCCGCGTGTCGATGACGGAGACCTGCGTGTTGGAGGTGGCCGCACGACCGATCGGAGGTCTGTGTGCGCGCGCGCTCGCCTTCGACGGCCCACGCGGTGACCGCGTGCCGCTCGAGCAGGTGCTGCTGGCGCAGGCGGCGGGAATCGGACCACCGTACTGGCGACTGTCGCGGGCCGCCGCGGGCGTGATGATGGTGCCGATTCCGCGCTCCGGTATGCTACGCGGCGTGACCGGGGAGGACGACGCGCGCGCGGTACCGCTAGTGACCGAGGTCACCGTTACGGCGAAGGTTGGTCAGCGGCTCGTGGCATTGCCTGAGGGCGCCAGCTACCTCGGCTTCATCTTCGCGGAGGGCGACGATGACCGCGCCGTACATGCCGCGCTGCGTGCGGCACACACGCGGCTGGTGTTCCAGATCGACCCGGTGATTGACGTGCGCGTCGCACGCGGATGAGTGGTCCGGCCTACTTCGAGCGCGGTGGCACGTAGCCTGGAGGCAGGGCCGCGCTCTCGCCGAAGAAGAACTCCTCCATGTGCTTGAGGATGAGTTCCTGGCCCTCCTTCTGCCACGGCATCAGGCGGTACTCGTTGAGGATCATCTTCTGACGCTCCTCCCAGAGTTTCCAGGCATTGGCCGAGACCTGCGCGAAGATGCGCTGGCCGATCTCCCCCGGCCAGGGCGGCGCGTCGAGCCCCGGCAAGTCTTCTTGCAGCTTGACGCAGTGCACCGTGCGGCCGGACCCAGGGGCAGGCGCGTGCTGGTGGTGCGCGTGATCGGAATGGTCGCCACTCATGAAGGTGATTGTACCTACGAACATCGGCGCGTGCTCGTCGTATCATGCGAGGCGAGCCTGTGACCGCAGAGGATCGCCACCGCGTCTGTTGGTACAGTCGACGAACGCCCACCATTCCTGCTGGGCTCGGTCTGCACACCATCATGGACGGGCAGTTGCTGTACTGCGCCCATCCGATGCTGTGGCCCGTTGTGGGCTATGAGTTCGACGTGAGCAACTGCGCCGACTGTGAGTACTTCCGCCAGGCGCGTTCGACGTCTTCGCGATAGCCCGGCGCAGGCCTCGTTGTCTGCCAGAAGAAACCCTGAATGCGTATTGTTACTGGCCGTAATTTTATGCTATTGAATCAAATCAATACATTGACCTTCACAGGATCAGTCGCGTGAAGAGGCGCTAGGTCCCTTTGGTTTCAGAAGGATACGACCGTGTGCCAGCCTGTGAAGGAGTGGTACGTCAATTGCTGAGGTAGAACCAACGAGAGGTGTCCTTTGACCGAGAAACAGAAGGCGCGCCGCGGGTTTGCATCGATGTCAGCCGAGAAACAACGCGAGATCGCCAGCAAGGGTGGACAGGCCGCGCATGCCAAGGGCACCGCGCACGAGTGGTCGTCTGGCGAAGCGCGTGATGCTGGCCGCAAGGGCGGCATGATGAGCCGCGGCGGACGAGGCAAGTTGGCCCCCGACACGCCGTCGGCCGGGCCGAATGCCTAGCAGATGGGATGAGAAGGCTGGTCTCCTGAACGGGATGCATTTACGCTCCCAATGAACAGACGCACTCGAGGTGCCTTCAAGGAGACCAGCCATGACGAAGAATATCAGCACGACCGTGGTGAATACAGGGGCCTGT
>JANNEJ010000744.1:0-2650 GCA_031378585.1 Acidobacteriota bacterium
GCTCTGGCAGTGCCCGCGGTTCGGCATCTGCGCGAGACACCGCCGCCGTTGCCAGCCGAGACGCGGCTCGAGATCTCGACGCCAGCGGCGACCGACCCGTTTTCGTTCGCCATCTCGCCCGACGGCCGCCAGCTCGTGTTCGCTGCCGCCGCCGACGGCGCGTCGTCGCAGTTGTGGCTGAGGCCTCTCGATGCGGTGTCGGCCGAGCCGATTGCGGGCACCGAGGACGCGACGTATCCGTTCTGGTCGCCCGACAGCCGGTCGATCGGCTTCTTCGCTGGGGACTCGCTCAAGCGGGTCGATCTCAGCGGCGGCCCGGCGCAGACGCTCGCAAGGCCCGCCAATCGTGGCGGCGCCTGGAGCCCCGACGGCGTCATCCTGTTTGGGGCCACGAGCGCACCGCTGTTCCGGGTGCCGGCAACGGGCGGTCAGGTGACCACCGTCACGACGCTGGTCCCCGGTGAGATCAGCCACCGGTTTCCGCAGTTCCTGCCCGGTGGCCGGCAGTTTCTGTTCTTCAGTTACGGGGCGGAGGACACCGCCGGCATCTACCTCGGCTCGCTCGACACGGCAGAGACCAGGCGCCTGACGGCGGCCGATACGCCTGGTGTGTTTACGGCGACGGGTTGGCTGTTCTTCGTGCGGCAGGAGACGCTCGTCGCCCGGCGCTTCGGCGTCGCGCGTGGGGAGCTGAGCGGTGAGCCCGTGGTCGCGGCCACTCGGGTGGCCACCGAATCCAACACACGCCTCGGCGCGTTTTCGGTGTCGGCGGAAGGCGTCGTAGCCTACCGCACCGGCGGAAGCTCTCAGAACCAACTCACCTGGTTCGATCGCGCTGGCAGGGCGCTGGGGACTCTGGGGGAAGCCGTCGGCATCCAGGTTGACCCTGCCGTTGCGCCGGATGGCCGGCGTGTGGCCGTGAGCCGCGCTGCGGGGGGTGGTGCCTATGGCATCTGGCTGCTCGATGCGGCAAGGACTGCGCGCTTGACCTTCGACCAGCGGTCCAATCGCAACCCGGTGTGGTCGCCGGACGGAAGCCGGATCGCGTTCAGGGCCAACGGGGACGGCACCACTCGCCTGTATCAGAAGCCTTCGAGTGGCGCCGGCGCCGAAGAGCCACTGATCGACGTGCCGGCGGATACCAAAGTCACCAGCTGGTCGCCCGACGGCCGGTCGTTGCTCTATTGCGCCACCGCCCCCAGCACCGGTGATGACCTCTGGGTGCTGCCGATGGCCCTTCGACCCTTCGAGAACCTCAGGGTCGTCCCGAGCGGAGTCGAGGGACGAGGACCTCAGGGCCATCCCGAGCAGGGTCGAGGGATGGCGGGCGACCGGACACCGTTTCCGTTTCTGAATTCCGCATTCAACGAATGCAACGGCGTGTTCTCTCCGGACGGACGCGTGGTGGCGTACGAGTCCAACGAATCTGGACGGCGCGAAGTCTACGTGCGGCCGTTTTCGGGCCAGGGCGGGCAGTGGCAGGTCTCGACGTCTGGAGGGATATCGCCGCGGTGGCGGTCTGACGGCAGGGAGCTGTACTACGTGGCCCCAGACAGCACGCTCATGGCCGTGCCCATCGCATCAACGGGGGTGGCACTCGAGGCGGGTCGGCCGACCGCGCTGTTCAAGCCGCGCATGGCACTCTCAGGTGCCAGTACCGTCTACCGGCAGCAATACGACGTGGCGCCCGACGGCCGTTTCCTGATCAACGTCACCACCCTCGACGAGAGCACGGCGCCGATCACCGTCATCCAGCATTGGAATCCTGAAGCGAAGAAGTAACGGGCACGCAACTTTACGCCACCGCCCGACGAATATTTCTCGCGGTCCCTCACTTTTCTCTTGACACGTTTTCGAGCCGGGGCGCCGCGAAGTCCGCTCGCGTTCGTGCGCAGCCACCCGCAGGCGCGTGCGGCTTGTCTGCGCGACGATCGCCGGTCGCGCCATCATGGCCGACGGATCGAACGTCGTTCGCCTCACCAGCGCCATTCTCCGACGGCAAAAACTGCCACGCTACGATGGGAAATGATCTCCGTATCCCCCGTCGAATCTCACGTCAATCACAGCTCGCCACACGCGCTCGTGCTCGCGCGTCGAGCGGACACCGACGACCTCGGCGAGACGATTGCGGCCATGCAGCGCGGGCAGATCTCGTATGCCAAGGTGCGGGCACTCACGCGCGTGGCCACGCCGGAGAATGAGCGATCGCTCCTGGATCTGGCACTGGCCGGGACCGCGGCGCACGTGGAACGCTTCGTGCGAGCCTGGCGCCGTGTAGATCGCGTCCGCGCGGCGCACGAGACTGAGACGAGGCACCTGCATCGCCAGCTCTCCACCTGGGTGGACGACGACGGCATGGTCGTGATTCGCGGACGGCTCACGCCCGAGGTCGGGGCAGTCGTGCAGCGCGCGCTCGATGCCGCAGCCGATCGGTTGTTCCGCGATGCCGCGAACGCTCCAACGGGCCATGCAATGGCTGAGGAGCTGGCGCCGGCCCAGCGTCGGGCCGACGCGCTCGGCCTGCTGGCAGAGTCGGCCCTGGCTGCGGACCTGGATGCCGGCCACGCGGGTGACCGCTATCAGGTGGTGCTGCACGTGGAGCAGGAAGCCGTGGCGAGCGAGCGTCCGGGGAGCAGGCCGGCACGGGGGC
>JANNEJ010000759.1:0-3380 GCA_031378585.1 Acidobacteriota bacterium
ATGTGCGCGACCAGTTCGGCGCTCGCTTTGACTTTCAACTCTCGCAGAGCCAGTCGCTGCTGGCGCGCTACATGCGCAGTGATACCGACCGCACCACGCCGAAGGTGATCGCCGCGGTGGACCAGCGGGCCCTGGCCACGCTGCAGGACACGATGGTCTCGCACAACTACGTGATCGCGTCGAACGTGATCAACCAGGCGCGCGTCTCGGTCAACCGGATCAGCGCCAACCCCGCGGTGACGAGCGGCCTCAATCCGCGCGACTACGGCATCAACTTCGCCAATACCAATCCGCTGGCGGCGGGCCTGCCGTCCTTCGCGGTGCAGGGCTTCTTCGGTGGCGGCACGTCGGCGCTCGGCGATCCCCAGCAGCCGTTTGTGACTCGCGTGAACCACGTATGGCAGGCCGCCAACGACGTGACCTGGATCAAGGGCCGCCACTCGCTGAAGTTCGGTGTGGACGTGCGGCGCGAGGCCATGAACATCGCGTTCATCAACCGCCCGAACGGCGACCTCACCTTCAGCGGCGGCCTCACCGGCAACGCCGCGGCTGACTTTCTGCTGGGGCTGCCGGCACAGGCGCGCGCGACCACCACACAGGCCATTCAGGATGGCTACGGATGGCTGTTTGCCGGCTACATCCAGGACGACTTCCGGGTCACGCCGAACCTCACGGTGAATCTCGGCCTCCGCTACGAACTGCCGACGCCGTTCATCGACAAGAACGACGCCATTAGTGGCTTCCGCACCGCCCAGCAGTCCACCGTGTTTCCCAATGCCCCGCGAGGCCTGGTGTACGCCGGCGACGCCGGCGTGCCGCGCGGCATCGTGCCCACCGACAAGAACAACCTGGCGCCACGTCTGTCGCTGGCCTGGGATCCGTTTGGCGACGGCACGACGAGCGTGCGGTCGGCCTTCGGCGTGTTCTACGACGCCCTGGCGGGCCAGGGCGACTTCTTCCAGAGCGGCGTGCTCTCGCCGCCCTTCACGCCGCTGGTCGAGCTCAATACCCCGACGCCGATCACGCTGGCCGATCCCCTGGCAGCGGTGGCGGGTCCGCCGAACCCGTTCCCGCCTGCGCTGACGATCATTGGCTGGGGCGACCAGTTCACGTCGCCGTATGCCTACCACTTCAACGTCGGCGTGCAGCGTCAGTTCGCCAGCAAGGTCGGGGCGGAAGTGGCCTACGTCGGCTCGCGCGGCTTCAACCTGCCGATGTTCCTCGAGGTGAACCCCGGCGTGTATGCGCCTGGCCAGACCACGCGCGGCGCGCGCGTGCTGCCGGCCTACGCGCTGGTGCGGCCGACCTTTTCTGTGGCGCAGTCGTGGTTTGACTCACTGCAGACGAGCGTGCGCCTGCTGCCGACGCGCGGCCTGAACATGCTGGCGTCCTACACGCTCGGCAAGGCCACCGACCATGTCTCTGGGCTCAACATCGGCGGCGAGTCGCGTCCGGTGCTGTCGGTCACGCAGGGTGACGACCCCAGTATCGAATGCGCGCTGGCGGCCGAGAAGGGCCCGGCGCTCTTTGACGCCCGTCACCGCTTCGTGCTGAGCTTCGGCTACGAGCTGCCGCGGCTCGAATCGCAGCCGGCGGCGCTGCGGGCGATTGCCGGCGGCTGGCAGTTGAACGGCATCTACCAGGCGCAGTCGGGCTTCCCGCTGTCGGTCAACCAGGGCGGGGTGCTCGACATCCGCTATCAGACGTCGCGGCCCGACGTGACCTGCGACCCAAACGACGGGCCGAAGACCACGGCGCAGTACTTCAACACCAGCTGCTTCACGGCCCTTACACTGGCGCAGACCGGCGAACGGTTCGGTAACGCCGGCCGCAACACCGTGCGCGGGCCTGGGTTCCAGAGCACCGATCTGTCGGTCTTCAAGAACTTCGATTTCCTGTCGCACCACCGCGTGCAACTGCGGGTTGAAGGGTTCAACGTGTGGAACCAGGCGCGCTTCAGGAATCCGAGCGGCACGTTCGGGACGGCGCCGTTTGGCCAGATCACGATCGCCGAAGATGGCCGGGTCATCCAGTTGGCGGTGAAGTACTCGTTCTAGGACAGGGGCTGGGGGCTGGGGGCTAGGGGCTGGGGCTTGCAAAGAGCTCCAGTCCCGCTGTCACGCTGTCACGCTGAGGGTCTGAGGTTACTCGATGCCACGTACTGCCTTCACTGCTGGCGCCCGTGAGCCCGAGCCCCGAGTCCCGAGCCCCGAGCCCCTGTCCGTCGAGCCCGAGCCCCGAGTCCCGAGTCCCGAGTCCCGCCTGCTGAGCCGCCGGGCCGTGCTGGGGGGCCTTGTCGCTGGGGCGGCGTTCACGGCCTCCAGGCGCGTGTTCGGGCAGGCGCCCGCGGTGACGATGGGCGCGTCGGTGCGTCCCGTCGTGACAGGTGGGGTGGCCTCGACGCTCGTCGGTGACGATGCGGCCGTGATCTGGGCACGGGCCGATCGGGCCGCCAGGATGGCAGTGGAGTACGCCACGAGCGACACGTTCGCCGGGGCGCGGCGGGTGGTGGGGCCCGCGGCGCTCGAAGGGTCGGACTTCACGGCCCGGGTGCACCTGTCTGACTTGCCACGCGGCCAGCGGATCTTCTATCGCGTGCTCTTTCAGGACCTGGCCGACCTGCGCCGATGGAGCGAACCGTCGCCGGGCCAGCTCACGACGGCGCCTGCACCAGGCGGGCGCGACGTGTCGATTGTGTTTTCGGCCGACACGGTCGGGCAGGGCTGGGGACTGGATCCCGCACACGGGGGCATGAAGACCTACGCCAGCATGCTCGGCGTGGAGCCCGATCTGTTCGTGAATCTCGGCGATGCGATCTATGCCGACGCGCCGATCGTCTCCGAGGTCAGACTCGACGACGGTGCACTCTGGCGCAATCTCACGAGTCTGGCCAAGAGCAAGGTGGCCGAGACCGTCGACGAGTATCGCGGCAACTACCGCTACAACCTGCAGGACGCGCACATGCGGAGCTTCAACGCCGCCGTGCCGCAGCTCACCGTGTGGGACGATCACGAAGTGCGCGACAACTGGTATCCCGAGCGGCGCCAGGACGACGACGCGCGGTTTGCGATCAAGTCGGTGGCGCTGCAGGCCGCGCATGCGCGCCAGGCCTGCATCGAGTACACGCCACTGCCCATCGACGGGGTGGATCCCGAGCGGCTCGACCGGTCGGTGCGGTATGGTCCGGTCGAGGTGTTCCTGCTCGACCTGCGCAGCTACCGCGGATCCAACAGCGAGAACCGGCAGGCCGTGATGTCGGAGGCCACGGCGCACATGGGCGCGGCGCAGCTCGCGTGGCTCAAACGGGCGCTCGTGGCCAGCACGGCACGCTGGAAGATCATGGCGAGCAGCTTGCCGATTGGCGTGGTCGTGCGTGACTT
>JANNEJ010000815.1:0-9976 GCA_031378585.1 Acidobacteriota bacterium
GGCACGGCCGTCTCGAGGGTCAGTCCGAGGGCGACCAGTGCGGCGGCAAGAACCGGCGGCACCGACATCGTTCGTGTATACCGTACCCGGGCCGACTGTGCCGAAACAGATCAACTCTGTTCCTATCAGTTCCGTTTCGGAACACTAGTGGACCGACAGCCGATGGTCGATGGCGTCCACTTCGTCGAGCAAGCGCCGTAGCAACAGTGCGTGATTCTCGGTGCTCGGCGTCCGGAAGATGGTGCGCACTTCGCGCAGCCACATGCGGACATCCCCAACAAAGCCGTCCAGTTCAGGGCGATCCCGCGCGACATCGGCCACCGCGCGCTCGATGTGGTTGAGCAGCGTCACGGCTTCGAGCAGTTGTTCGTGCGTCAGGTCAACAGAACCGGGTCGTCGTGCCATGGCCTGTTCCAAAGGCAAGCAACATGCCAGCGTGGGGGCGGCCCCAGGCGGGCCGCATGCTATCGTGGCGCGCCATGGCTCCCATTGTGATTGGTGTCGCCGGCGGGTCCGGCTCAGGCAAGACCACCGTAGTACGGCGCATCGTGGACAGCCTGGGGGACGACCAGGTCACGGTACTCGAGCACGACCGTTATTATCGTGACCGGAACGACTTGCGGCTCGAGGAGCGCGCGGCGCTCAACTACGACCATCCCGACGCGCTCGAGACCGACCTGATGGTGCAGCACGTGCTTGCGCTGAAGGCGGGTGAGGCCGTCGAGGCGCCGGTCTACGACTTTGCGCGCCATGCGCGCACGTCCATCACCGAGCGGCTGCAACCGCGTCGCGCCCTCATCGTGGAGGGCATCCTGATCTTCGCCGACGCACCGCTGCGCCGGCTGATGGACATCAAGGTGTTTGTCGATACCGACGACGACACCCGCGTGATTCGCCGGCTGCAGCGCGACGTCGCCGAGCGGGGGCGCACCATGGCGTCGGTGATCGATCAGTACCTGAGCACGGTCAAGCCGATGTATCTCGAGTTCGTGGAACCGAGCAAGCGCTACGCCGATCTCATCGTGCCAGTTGGCGGGCACAACGCCGTGGCGGCGGATCTCCTGCTGTCGTTCATCCGCAGCGTGGCCGGCGTGCCGCCGCGGCAGACATAGCGGTGTGCCGCCAGGTTCAGCGCGAGTTCGCGATTTCGAAACGGCGGATCGCGTCGTCGTGGCGCAGGATCAGGGCGATGTCGTCGAGCCCCTCGAGCAGGCGCTGCGCGGCGCGGTCGTCGATGGCAAACGATGCCTCGAAGCCGCTGGCGTCGCGCACGGTGCGGGCCGCCAGGTCGACCGTCACGGCGCAACCGGGGTCGGTCTGGGCCCGGGTGACGAGCGTCGTGAGCGCGGCGTCGTCGATGCGGGCCGCCAGGAAGCCGTTGGCGACGCAGTTGCTGGCGAAGATGTCGGCAAACGACGGCGCCAGCACGACGCGAAAACCGTAATCGTGCAGCGCCCACACGGCGTGCTCGCGCGACGAGCCGCAGCCGAAGTTCGCACCCGCCAGGAGCACCGAGGCGCCGGCGTAGCGCGGGTCGTTCAGGACGAAGTCGGGGCGCAGTCGGCCCTGCCCGTCGGCGCGCCAGTCGAAGAACAGCGCGTCCTCGAAGCCAGTGCGACCCAGGCGCTTCAGGAATTGCTTGGGGATGATCTGATCGGTATCGACGTCCCGGCGGGGCAGAGGGGCAACGATGCCGGTATGCGTGGTGAACGGTGTCATCCGGACCTCAGCGGTACTGCCACTCGCGGATGTCGGCGAAGCGTCCGCGGATCGCGGCTGCTGCGGCCATCGCAGGGCTCACCAGATGGGTGCGTCCGCCGCGGCCTTGACGCCCTTCGAAGTTGCGATTGCTGGTCGAGGCGCAGCGTTGGCCGGGCTGCAGGACATCGTCGTTCATGCCCAGGCACATCGAGCAGCCGGGCTCGCGCCATTCGAATCCCGCGGCGAGGAGCACGTGGTGGAGGCCCTCGGCTTCCGCGGCGCGCTTGACGGGCTGCGAGCCCGGCACGACCAGGGCGCGCACGTTGGGTGACACCTGATGGCCCTTGGCGACGCGCGCCGCCTCGCGCAGGTCCTCGATGCGGGCATTCGTGCACGAGCCGATGAAGACCCGGTCGACGGCGATGGTGTCGATGGCCGCACCGGCTTCAAGACCCATGTAGGCGAGCGCCTGCTCGTAGCTCGCGCGGGCGGCAGGTGAGGCCTGCGCGGCCGGATCCGGCACCCGCGCGGTGATGGACGCGACCATGTCGGGCCTCGTGCCCCAGGTGACGAGCGGCGCCACGGCTGCCGCGTCAATCGTAATCTCGCGGTCGAACGTCGCGCCCGGGTCGGAGATGCAGTCACGCCACCTGGTGACGGCCGCGGTCCAGGCGGCGCCGCGCGGTACCTGCGGCCGTCCCTCGAGATACGCAATGGTCGTGTCATCCACGGCCACGAGGCTCGAACGCGCGCCCGCCTCGATGCTCATGTTGCAGAGCGTCATTCGCTCCTCCATCGACAGGGCGCGCACGGCGTCGCCCGCAAACTCGATGGTGTAGCCGGTGCCGCCGGCGCAGGTCAGCTCGCCGACGACCGCCAGGGCCAGGTCCTTGGCGCTCACGCCGGGCGCGCGGGTGCCGGTGAGATGCACGCGCATCGCCTTGGGCCTCGACAGCACGAGACACTGCGTGGCCAGCACGTGCTCGACCTCCGAGGTGCCGATGCCGAATGCCAGCGCGCCAAACGCGCCGTGCGTCGTCGTGTGGCTATCGCCGCACACGATGGTCATGCCGGGCTGCGTGAGTCCTTGTTCCGGGCCGATGACGTGCACGATGCCTTGCGCCGGCGAGTCGAGGCCGTGCAGCGTGATGTGGTGTGTCGTGCAGTTCTTCTCGAGCGCCTCGAGCATTGCCACGGCCAGCGCGTCGGTCAACGGCAGGTGGCGTGGCCCGGTAGACACATTGTGGTCGAGCGTGGCCACGGTACGATCCGGGCGTCGCACGACGCGTCCCGCCAGACGCAGGCCCTCGAAGGCCTGCGGCGTCGTGACCTCGTGAATCAGGTGCAGGTCGATGTAGATCAGGTCACGTCCGGAGTCGAGCGGCTCGACCACGTGCGCGTCCCAGAGCTTGTCGACGAGGGTGCGGGGAGGGCTAGACGCCATGGTATGACCAGTGCCGCTCCAGTGAATCGACCACGGCCCGTTCTACCGCGGTGCCGATCTCCGAGGTGCTGGCAGGCGTGTCGCCCGGCCGGACGAGGTCGGCCGGCCGCATGCCCTGAGCGAGCACGTCGCGGGTGGCCGCGTCGATGGCGTCGGCTTCGCGTGGCATGCGCAGCGTGTAGCGCAGCAACAGCGCAATGCAGCCGATGGCGCCAATCGGATTCGCGATGTCCTTGCCGGCGATGTCGGGCGCCGAGCCGTGCACGGGCTCGTAGAGCGCCACGCGTCCGCCAAGGGTGGCCGAGGGCAGCAGTCCGAGCGACCCGGCGATCACGGCAGACTCGTCGCTCAGGATGTCGCCAAACAGGTTGTCGGTCAGCAGCACGTCGAACTCGGTCGGCGACGTGGCCAGGCGCATGGCGCAGCTATCCACGTACATGTGGCGCAGCGTCACCTCGGGATAGTCGAGCCCCACGCGCGTGACCACTTCGCGCCAGAGCCGCGAGGTCTCGAGCACGTTGGCTTTGTCGACCGAGGTCACGAGCTTGCGGCGTGTGCCGGCGGCGTCGAAGGCCACGCGGGCCACGCGCTCCACTTCGGCCACGCTGTAGCGCAGGGTGTTGAAGGCGGCACCGCCTCCTGGCTCGCGGCCCCTGGGCTCGCCGTAGTAGAGGCCACCGAGCAGCTCGCGGACCACCAGCACGTCGGCGCCGCGGACCCGCTCGGCCTTGAGCGGCGAGACGTCGATCACTGGCTCGAAGGCCACGGCCGGCCGCAGGTTGGCGAATCCGCCGAGGGCCGTGCGCAGGGCCAGCAGGCCCGTTTCGGGCCGCAATGCCGGCGGCTGGTTATCGAAGGCAGGATCGCCAACCGCACCCAGGAACACCGCGTCGGCCGCCTGGCACGCCGCCAGCGTCGTCTCGGGCAACGGCACGCCGGCGACCCGAATGGCCGCCGCGCCCACCGGATGTTCGGAGATGTCGACCTTCAGACCGGTGACGGCGGCTACGGCCTGGAGCACGCGCATGGCCTGGCGCGTGACCTCCGGACCGATGCCGTCACCAGCGAGTGTGGCGAGACGCAGTTTCATCGTGGGCATGCTGTGGCGGTACATCAAGCGCCTCGAAAGCGGCGTCGCCAGGCGCCGCGTCGAGATCGCGAATCAAGGTGGCCAGTCCGGTGTCTTCGATCACCTTGGCGTAGTCGGTGACCTCGATCATTCTGGCGTAGAGCTTACGCAGGTCTTCCACCCGGAGTCGATGACCGAGTGCACGGCAGCGGGCGTCGAGGCCCCGCAGACCCGAGTGCCGGCCGAGCACGAGCTTGGTCGCGGGCGCGCCGACCGACTCGGGCCGCATGATCTCGTAGGTGAGCGGGTTCTTGACCATGCCGTCCTGGTGGATGCCGGCCTCGTGGGCAAACGCGTTGTCACCGACGATGGCCTTGTTGGGCTGCACCGGCACCGAGACCACGGCGCTCAACGCGCGGCTGGTGGAGAAGAGCTGGTCGGTCGCTATTCCCGTGCGGCAGCCGATGGCATCGCCGCGCACTTCGATGGCCATCACGACTTCTTCGAGCGCGGCGTTGCCGGCTCGTTCGCCGATGCCGTTGATCGTGCATTCGACCTGCCTGGCGCCGGCTTGCACCGCCGCCAGCGAGTTGGCCACGGCGAGTCCGAGGTCGTTGTGGCAATGCGCCGAGAGCACGACCCCTGCACCGACGCGCGCGGCCACCGCAGCGAACATGCGCGTGATGTCGGCCGGCAGGGCGAAGCCGACGGTGTCAGGAAGATTGATCGTGGTCGCGCCTGCCGCTGCCGTGGCCGCGGCGACCTGACACAGGAACTCGAGGTCGCTGCGCGTGGCGTCTTCGGCCGAAAACTCGACGTCGGCGCAGAGGGCGCGCGCTTGCCGCACGGCGGCCACACTACGGGCGAGGCACTCCTCGCGCGTGATCCGGAGCTTGGCCGAGAGGTGCAAGTCGGAGGTGGCGAGAAACACATGGATGCGTGGGCGCGCCGCGTGGCGCACCGCGTCCCAGGCGGCCGCGACGTCGTCGGGCATGGCGCGGGCCAGCGCGGCTACGGCCGGGCCGCGCACGGCGCGGGCCACGGCCACGACGCCTTCGAAGTCGGCGGCCGACGCGATGGGGAAGCCTGCTTCGATCACGTCGACACCGAGACGCTCGAGCTGCCCGGCGAGCCGAACCTTGTCGGCCGGGCTCATGCTGAAGCCAGGCGCCTGTTCGCCGTCACGTAACGTCGTGTCGAAAATGGTGACGTTCGGCCTCAGGTGCTTGCCCATGTGTGCAATCGAACCCGAATCCAGGAAATAAGTCAAGATATTGAAAACTACACAACCCATAAGGTTGACGGTTGTATTGCTGGTCTGTCGAGCGACCCATAGAATCTATGATTATGGACATTCACCAGCTCGAGACATTCCTGGCGGTCGTCGACGAGGGCAGCTTCTCCGGTGCCGCCAAAGCGCTTGGGCGCACGCAACCCGCCATCAGCCAGGTCATCGGGCGGCTCGAGGACGAGATCGGCCAGCGGCTCTTCGAGCGCCCAGCACGTCGTGGGGGCCTGACCGATGCCGGTAAGGCCCTGGTTGAATACGCGCAGCGCCTCATCACGGTGCGCCAGCAGGCGCGGGTCGCGCTCGAAGACGTGCGGGCCCTCCGGGCTGGCCGGCTCGCCATTGCCGCCAACGAGCTCACGTGTCTGTATCTGTTGCCGGTGCTGGACGGGTTTCGCCGCTTGTATCCGAGCGTGAGCGTGACCGTGCAGCGCTCGCTCGCCAGCCGGGTGCCGGGCAGCGTCATCGACTACGGCGTGGACCTGGGCGTTGTCACCTACCAGCCGCTCGAACCCGCGCTGCGGTCGGTCGTCGTGTACCACGACGAGCTGGTCTTTGTCGTGCCCCCCAGCCACCCGCTGGCTCGGCGCACGGAGGTCAGTATCGCGATGCTCGGTAGTGAGTCGTTTGTGGCCCACCACGTGGCATCGCCCTACCGCGGCCTGGTGCTCGACGCGTTCCGCAAGCATCGCGTGACGCTGCACATGCCGGTAGAGTTGCCGACCATCGATGCCATCAAGCGCTTCGTGGCGATGGGCCACGGCGTGGCGCTGCTGCCTGGAATCAGTGTGGAAGCCGAGCTGAGGCGCGGCGAGCTGGTGCGCGTGCCGGTGCCTGAGCTGGCACTGGAGCGTCGGCTCCGTCTGGTGATGCGACGCCACGGCGAACGCTCACAAGCCGTGCAGGCCTTTCTGGCCGTCGTGGAGCACCACGCCGCTACCGCCAAGGGACTGTTCGACTTCACCTGGGACGCCGAGCCCGACGAGGATGCGCGCCCTCCGGAGGCGAGCGGCGAGCGGAAATGACGGCAGTAGAATGGCGGCGCGGCTCTTCCCGCGCATGACCACGGCCGCTGCTTCTACAGAGCGTGTGATTTTCACCCGCGGCGCCGGCCGAACCGGTCACCGGATGGGCCTGGAGTGTTTCGTATGTGTCGACTGAGTGCCGTGATGTTGTGTGCTGCGTTGGTGTGGCTCGACGCCGTGCCCCGTGCCCAGGCGCAAGCCACCGCACCCGGGGGCGTGGACCCCGCGCTCCTGGTGGAACTGGCATGGCGCAATATCGGCCCGCATCGCGCCAGCCGCACCCGTGCCATCACCGGCGTGGTGCAGGAGCCGCACACCTTCTATATCGGCGTGTCGAATGGCGGCGCCTGGAAGACGACCGACGCGGGCCGCACGTGGTTGCCGATCTTCGATCAAGAAGCCACCGGCTCCACCGGAGCACTCGCGGTCGCACCTTCGGACCCGCGCGTGCTGTACCTCGGCACTGGGGAGGCGCAGCAGCGTCCCGATCTCTCGGTCGGCAACGGCGTCTACAAGTCCACTGATGCCGGCCGCACCTGGACGCACCTGCCGCAGCTCCGCGACACCCAGCAGATCGGCGCGCTCGTCGTGCACCCGACCAACCCGAACCGGCTGTTCGTCGCCGCGCTCGGCCACCCCTACGGAGCGAACGCCGAACGTGGCGTGTTCCGCTCGACCGATGGCGGCGCTTCCTTCGAACGCGTGCTCTTCAAGGACGAGAACACCGGCGCCGTGGACATCACGATGGACCCAGACAATCCCGATATCCTTTACGCCGCGCTGTGGCAGGCGCGTCAGGGGCCCTGGGAAAACGGCGACTTTCGAGGACCAGGCAGCGGCCTCTTCAAGTCCATTGACGGCGGCACCAACTGGCGGCAGTTGACCAAGGGCCTGCCCAGTTGGGAGCAGGGCCGCCTCGGACGCATCGGCGTGACCGTGGCGCCAACGCTCAGCTCGCGGCTCTACGCGGTGGTCGAAGCGCGCGAGGGCGAGGGCATCTACCGTTCCGACGACGCGGGTGAGAGCTGGTACCGCGTCAACAGCGATCCGCGCGTGGTGGCCCGTCCGTCGGACGCCGCCGACATCACGGTGCATCCGACGCGTCCCGACGTGGTGTTTGTCCCCACCATCGTGGCGTGGCGGTCCACTGACGGCGGGAAGACGTTTGCCGCGTTTCGCGGCGCGCCGGGCGGCGACGACTATCAGGACCTGTGGATCAACCCGGCCAACCCGGACGTGATGGCGATGTCGTCTGACCAGGGCGCGATCATCACGCTCAACAACGGCACCACCTGGAGCAGTTGGTACAACCAGGCGACGGCCGCGTTCTACCACGTCACGACCGACAACGCGTTTCCCTATCGGGTCTGTAGCGGCCAACAAGAGAGCGGGTCGGCCTGCGTCGCCAGCCGCGGCGACTACGGCCAGATCACGTTTCGTGACTGGACGCCCGTGGGGGTCGAGGAATACGGCTACGTGGCGCCGGACCCCCTGGACCCGGACATCGTGTACGGCGGCAAGGTGAGCCGCTTCGATCGGCGCACCGGGCAGATGCAGCAGGTGGGCCCGCGGCCGCTGCGCACCGCCGACTACCGCACGGTGCGGACCGCACCGGTGATCTTCTCGCCGGTGAACCCCAAGAAGCTGTACTTCGCCTCGAACGTCCTGTGGCAAACGATCGACGGCGGCCAGCACTGGGATCAGATCAGCCCCGACCTGTCGCGCGAGCGTTGGGACGCGCCGGCCAATGTCGGCATCTACCGCGGCTCGCCCGAGGCGGCGCCGACACGGCGCGGCGTGATTTACACCATTGCGCCGTCGCCGCTCGACGAGCGCGTGCTGTGGGCCGGCACCGACGACGGGCTCATCCACGTCACCCGCGACGGCGGCAAGCACTGGACAAACGTCACCCCACCCGCGCTCGGACCCTGGGCCAAGGTGTCGCTCATGGACGCGTCGCACAGCGATCCGGGCACGGCCTATGCGGCCGTGAACACGATTCGGCTCGACGACGTGCGGCCGCACATCTACCGCACCCGCGACGGCGGCACGACGTGGACGCACATCGCCTCCGGCATCCCCGACGGCGGTACGATCAACGTCGTGCGCGAGGACCCGAAGCAGCGGGGTCTGCTGTTTGCGGGCTCCGAGCAGGCGGTCTACGTGTCGTTCGATGACGGCGACCACTGGCAGTCACTGCGCCTGAACATGCCCGCCACGTCGATCCGCGACCTCGTGATCAAAGACGACGACCTCGTCGTCGGCACGCACGGCCGTTCCTTCTGGATCCTCGACGACATCACGCCGCTGCGTCAGATGGCGGCCGGCGCGCTGGCCGCCGGCGCGCACCTCTTCACGCCCCAGCAGGCGCTGCGGGTCCGTGCCAACACGAACACCGACACGCCGCTGCCGCCCGACGAGCCGGCGGGGCAGAACCCACCCGATGGCGCGCTCATCCACTACCGGCTGTCGACGCCGAGCTCCGAGGTCACACTCGAGGTGATCGACCGGGCTGGTGCCGTGGTGCGCCGCTACTCGAGTCGCGATCCCATTGAGGTGCCGGTCGAGGGCCGCAACATCCCCGACTACTGGATCCGTCCGCATCAGGCGCTTGCAGCCTCGGTCGGACTGCACCGGTTCGTCTGGGACCTCCGCCACAGCGCGCCGTCGGTGGCGAGCTACTCCTACACGATGGCGGCCGTTGCTGGTTCGACGCCACGGGTGCCGCAAGGGTCAATAGTCCCGCCCGGAAGCTACACGGTGCGGCTGCGCGCGGACGGCGCGGAGTTCACCGCGCCGCTCGTCGTGCGCATGGACCCGCGCGTGAAGACGCCGCCGGCGGGTCTGCAGTTGCAGTACGCCACCTCGCGCGCCATCGACGCGGCGATCACGCGCGTGGCGGCTGCGTTGCGGGATCTGCAGGCCGCCGCCAACGGTCCACGGGCCGACGCCGCCACGGCGGCTATGTCGACCCTGACGCGCGCGCAAGGGCAGGCCGCGCAGCTCTTCGGCTTGGTGGAAAACGCGGACCTCGCGCCGACACCGCAGATGCTCGCGGCGTGGCAAGACACGGCTTCGGCTATCGATGCCGCCATCGCCGCGTGGGAGCGCGGGAGCCGCTAGATTCCGACGTCCCCGCGGGGGGACGACTACTGCAAGGCGCCCGGAACGGGAGCAGGGAACATCGGCGCGCTGCTGGCCGGCACCGGGCCCAGCACCTGGGCGAGGACGTCCTGCTTCACGACGATCTTCAGCGCAGTCTTGGCCTTGGCCATATAGGCACTGAAGAAGCGGTCGCGCCGCTGGTTGACGAGCTCGTCGCGCAGCGCGTCCCGGCCTCCGGTAATCTGCGCGTCGGTCACGTCGGCACGCTCGGCCACGCGCGCAATCACGCTGCCGGTTGACGTGGTGATCGCCCCGGTCACGCCGCCCACGGGCAGCGCGAACAC
>JANNEJ010000918.1:0-2420 GCA_031378585.1 Acidobacteriota bacterium
CGAGCGCGAGTCGCACGTCGCCCATTGCATGAGCGCGCTGCTTCGGATCCTTGCGGAGGCACAGGTGAGCATCTCGAACAGCACGGCCCCGAACGCCCAGATGTCCGCGCGCCGATCGACCGGCCGCCCCTTCGCCTGCTCCGGCGCCATATAGGCCGCCGTCCCGAGGATCACGCCCACCCCGGTCATCTGCGCGGGCGAGGTGATGGTGGGAGAGTTGTCCGCCTCCGCCGTCGCGCTCGACGCGTTCGCGTCGAGCGCTTTGGCGAGACCGAAGTCGAGCACCTTCACCGTGCCGTCGCTCCGCACCTTGATGTTGGCCGGCTTCAAGTCGCGATGAACGATCCCCTGCTCGTGCGCCGCTTCGAGCGCCTCGGCGATCTGCTTCGCGATCGGCAGCGCCTCGTCGAGTGGCACACCGGCCTGCCGCGCCGAAGCGCCAGGGGCGCGGAGGCGAGCGATCCCCTGCGAGAGGTCGTCGCCCTCGACCAGTTCCATCACCAGCGCGGTGATGCCGTTCGACTCTTCGAGCCCGTAGATGGCGGCGATATTCGGATGGTTGAGCGAGGCGAGGACTTCCGCTTTGCGTTGAAACCGCGCCAGCCGATCGCGATCCGCAGCCATTGAAGGCGGTAGGACCTTGATCGCCACCTGCCGCTTCAGCTTGGTATCGGTGGCTCGATAGACTTCGCCCATGCCGCCGGCGCCGATCTGCGCGGTGATCTCGTAGACGCCAAGGCGGGTGCCGGGAGTGAGGGGCAATGTGTGCGCGGTTATACGGGCGAGCGCCGGCGGGGGCGAGACCGATCCTGCTTCACGGCGCTGTGGCGAACTGGATGCCTCCACCACTGACGCGTCGTTGGCGCTGCGCAGACATCGCGGGACGCCGCGGTGCAGTCCTCACTCGGCGAAATCGGAGCCCTCGCCGCTGCGCTGTAGGTTCCGCCACTCGCGCCGTGAGTCCGGGTGACGCGGACGCGAGGCGAATAGCGGGCGTCGTTTGTACGTCTGACAAGACGGCGGAAGGTGCGAGTGGCCGGCGGGGCGAGGTTGAGCCGATGAGGACTGCGCCGTGGCGTCCCGCGTCAGCGCGCGCATGCGCGAGAGGCGGCGACGTGGTTCTGCGTGGGGCAAACGCCGGGCACCGGCCGCGCGCCGCTAGAACAGATCCCCGTGCCAGTACGCGATGTCCGACGCGCCAAGCGGCGGCATCGGCAGCGTGCGATCGCGCAGTGGCCGGATCATCATCACTTCGGCGGTGGGCGTCACCGACGCCACCTCGAGCTGCGGTGGCCGCAGGTCGTGCGGCCAGTAGCCGCTGATGCGCGGCGGGTCGAGCGACGGCTCGCGGGCCAGCATCACCTGCAGCATCGCGCCCAGCCGCGCGCCCGACGGGTCGCGATCGCCCGCGTCTTCTATGGTCCACGCGCCGTTGTAGACGCTGCAGAGCATGTAGGCCACGGCCATGTGGCCTTCCTCGGCCACCAGGAACTCGACCTGCCGCAGCCCCGCCGGCCCAAGGCCCGCCAGCAGCCGCTGCTTGCTGATCGCGTGGCGGATGAAGTCGTCGCTGCGATCGAGCGCGAAGCGGGCCTTCGACGCGCGCGTGAGACCGAGCTCCCTGATGTGCGCAAGGTCCCGGTCGTCGCCGGCCCGCACGAGCATCGCCGGCGCGCCCTTCTTCGTGAGCACGCGCACGGTGGTCGTGTCGAGCGGCATGGGCACGAACTCGAGCCGCTCGAACAGCGCCGGGCCGATGTCCGAGAAGAGCAGCGCGAACTCGAGGCCCTCGGTGTTGGCGGCATCCACCAGGTGCGCGATCATGGCCGACGCGGCCCCGCGACCGCGCAGCTCGGTGGGGGTGAATAGCGCGCCGATGCCCAGCACGCGACGGATGCGCCCATCGACGCGCGCCGACAGATCGTAGCGTGTGGCACTGGCCAGCAGCCGCGCCCCATCAAAGAGCGCGACGCGCTCGATGTGCGTGGCGCCCCACGCCGAGCGGCGCTCGGCCGCCTGGAACCTGGCGTAGGCCTCGACGGTGAGGCCGCCACCCCAGACGGGGTACGTGTCTCGAAGAATCTGGTCGAGCACCGCGTCGGACGCGAGCTCCAGTCGTAGGGCCATGTGTGCTCTGCCAGCCGGCGGGCACGCCGATGGTCCTGACAAGGTTACCCTAGTGTCGCGTCCCGGACGTCCTGTGGCATTCGGCGCGCGATGCATCCCGCCTCGCGGCGTTGCTCGTTGCTCAAATACTCGCGGTATTCTCGCTCCTCGCGCCTTGCGAGCCGGGCCCCTCGCCCGCCTCGATGCTAACAGCACCTCCGGGACGCGACACTAGCCAGGCGCGTATCATGTTCCGGTGACCATCGCCGATCTCCCAACACCCGCCGTGCTCATCGAGCGCCCCCGCCTGCAGG
>JANNEJ010000951.1:0-1884 GCA_031378585.1 Acidobacteriota bacterium
AAGGGGCGAGAGGTCGAGCTGGTCGGGCCACCAGAACTGATTGGGCTGTGCGGCCCCCTGGGCGCGGGCCACATCCGCGAACATCAGCGGGAGCACCGCCACCGCGAAGGCGATGAGCGACGTCGTGAGTGTCTTGTGCATGGAGTTCCTCTTGCTCGTTCGAAACGCGGCTAAGCGTGACGCCTGGCCACCCTCGATCATGCGCGCACGCGTCGAGGTCGTCCAAGACATCAATAGACTCATGGTGATAGCCTCAGGCTATGGACCTCCTCGCGCCAGCGCCGGTGTCCCTGCGTCAGATGCAGTACCTCCTTGCGGTGGCGGATCTCGGCGGGTTCCGGCGCGCCGCCGAGGCCTGTCACGTGTCGCAACCGTCGCTGAGCGCGCAGATTGCCCACGCGGAGGCGGCCCTCGGCGTGCGCCTCTTCGAACGTGACCGCCGCGGCGTCCGCGTGTCGGCCGCCGGCCTGCCGCTCATTGCACAGGCGCGGGCCGTGCTCGTGGCGGCCGGCGACCTCCGTGAGCTGGGGCGCCAATTGGCCGACCCGTTCACCGGTACGCTGCGGATCGGCGTCATCCCGACGATTTCGCCCTACCTGCTGCCGGAGGTCGCGCCGGGACTCGCCCGGGCCTACCCGCGTCTGACGATCGTGTGGCGCGAGGATCACACGGGCGGACTCGTCCGCCAGCTGAACGAGGGCGCGCTCGACGTGACCATCGTCGCGCTCGAGGCCGACCTCGGCACCCTCGACCACGCGGTGCTGCTGCGCGATCCGTTCCTGCTGGCGATTGCTCCCGAGCATCCACTCGCGGCGCCGAAACGGCGCGCGCGCATCGACGACCTCGATGGCGTCGGCGTGCTGCTCCTCGACGACGGCCATTGCTTCCGCGATCAGGCGCTGCAATTGTGCGCGCGGGTGGGCGCACGCGAGGCCGGCTACCGGGCGACGAGTCTCGCGACGCTGGTGCAGATGGCGAGCGCGGGCCACGGGGTCACGCTGCTGCCGTCAATCGCGATACCGGTCGAGAACCGGCGCGGTCAACTCGTCGTCCGTCCGTTTGCGCCGCCCGGTCCGGGCCGCACAATTGTGCTCGCGTGGCGGCGAGGGTCGGCGCTTGCGCCGTCCCTCAATATTCTCGCGGCATCGATTCGGGCGACGCTGAAGGCCGGCGCGTCACTGCGGCCGTTGGCTCGCGGCGCAACCTCGGGCGGTCGGTAATCGGCCATCGGGCCAGGAGCGCGTGCCCGGGCAACGCCCCTGCGTGAGATCCAGCGCTGGCGAAATCTCGCGTGATATCGTGGCCTCAACTTCTGGAGCCCATGCCATGACCCGGTTTCGTCTTGCGCTCGCCGCCGTTCTCCTTCTCGCGCTCGTGCAGGTCCCGCAGGTTGCGGTGACGGCTGTCGCGCAGTCCTCGGCGGCCGTCGATCCGTCGTACCTCAACCTGCTGCGCTGGCGCTCGGTCGGCCCCTCGCGCGGCGGGCGCGTGGTGGCGGTAGCCGGCGACCCGGTCAACAAGTTCACGTTCTACCAGGGCACGACCGGCGGTGGGGTGTGGAAGACGGAGGACGGCGGGCTCAACTGGGCGAATGTGTCTGACGGCTTCTTCAAGGCCGGGTCGGTCGGCGCCATCGCGGTCGCGCCGTCGAACCCGAACGTTGTCTACGTTGGCATGGGCGAGGGATGCATCCGCGGCAATGCGTCCTACGGCGACGGGATCTACAAGTCGACCGACGCTGGCAAGACGTGGACGCACATGGGCCTCGAGGCCACCAAGCAGACCGGACGCCTGGCCGTGCACCCGACCAATCCCGACGTCGCCTGGGTCGCAGCCTTAGGCGATCCCTGGGGCCCGAGCGCCGAGCGCGGCGTCTACAAGACG
>JANNEJ010000957.1:0-1511 GCA_031378585.1 Acidobacteriota bacterium
GCAGGTGAACAGCCAGGGTCCGATCGTGAAGGGCAAGACCAGCGTGACGTTTTCGGTGGAGAGCAACCAGGCGTACGACTCGCAGACCATCGTGGCTGCGACACCCACCGGCGAGGTGCGCGATCAGGTCCGGCGTCCCAACGACGTCATCAACGCCAGCTTCCGGGTGGAGCAGGCGCTTGGCGCCGGCAACTCCTTGCGCGCCGAGTACCAGCGTCGCACCCAGGACCGTCGCAACCTTGGCGTCGGCAACTTCGAACTGCCCGAACACGCCTACGGCACAGACAGCGTCACCGACACGCTGCGTCTGCGCAACACCCGCGTGCTCGGCAAGAAGGCCTTCAGCGAGCTCAAGTTCGAGTTCGTGCAGAGTTCGTCTGCGAACTCGTCGTTTGCGCAAACGCCCACCGTGCGTGTGCTCGACGCCTTCACGAGCGGCGGCGCGGGCCAGACCGGCGTGCGCGACGGCCGGCAGTTCGTCGTCGACCAGAGCGTAGACTTCACCGTTCGTAAGCATGCGATCCGCGCCGGGCTGCTCTTTGAAGCCGGGCAGTGGGACAGCAATCAGGCGACCAACCGCAACGGCACCTATACCTTCTCGACCCTGGACGAGTTCGAAGCCGGTCGGGCCCGCAACTACACGCTCCGGGTCGGCGATCCAGACGTGAGCTATACCCAGTATCAGGGGGCGTGGTATCTGCAGGACGACTTCCGGCTCAAAAGAAACCTCCAGATGAGCCTGGGATTGCGGCAAGAGCTGCAAACACACGTGGACGACAAGTGGAACCTGGCGCCGCGAGTGGCCTTCACCTGGACCGTAGCCAAGACGAACATTCGCGGTGGGTGGGGCGTGTTCTACGACTGGTACGACAGCGCCACCTACGAGCAGACCCTCCGCGTCGACGGCGTGCGCCAGGTTGATGTGATTGTCCTCAATCCGTCGTATCCCTTGCTTCAGTCGGGGACGGGCACGGTGCTGCCGGGCAGCCGCATCCAGGAGGCGGCGTCGCTGGCTCAGCCGATTGTGCAGCAGGCGTCGGTTGGCTTCGACAAGGACCTGAAGACGTGGCTGGGCGTGCGCGCCGACTACATGTGGACGCGCGGCTACAACATGTTGCGGTCGGTGAACGTGAACGCGGCGATCGATGGCGTGCGCCCCGACCCGCTCGTGGGCAACGTGAGCGAACTCAGCTCCACCGGCGAGCGCGCGCAGGACCGCGTGACGGCGGCGCTCAACGTGCGCGTGCCGAACCGTCGCATCTTCGGCAACGTGATGTATCAGTGGGCGAGCACGCGGAACCATGCCGACGGCGCGCTCAGCCTGCCGGCCAACTCGCGCGACCCCGACGCGGATTGGGGCCCCGCGGCGCAAGACGTGCGGCACCGGATGTTCCTGATGGGGAACTTCCCGCTCGTGTTCGGGCTGCGGGCTGGTCTCAATATGCAGGCCTCGTCGGGTCGTCCCTACACCATCACCACGGGCCTCGACGGCAACGGCGACACGGTGTTCA
>JANNEJ010000985.1:0-2500 GCA_031378585.1 Acidobacteriota bacterium
CCCCCCCCCCCCCCCCCCCCACGACTCCAGCGCCAGCGCCGGCCCCTGCACCGCAGCCGCAGCCTGAAGCGCAGTCGCTCATGGGGCGGCCACTGCTGCCGATCGAACTGCCGGCCGCCGATCGCGCGAAGCTCGAGGCGAATCTGAAGGCGGCCGAAGACGAGTTGGCCAAAGCGCCAGGGAGCCCCGACGCGCTTATCTGGGTGGGCCGCCGGCAGGCCTATCTCTGGCAGTACCGCAACGCCATCGCCACCTTCACGAAGGGCATCGACCGCTTCCCCACCGACGCGCGTTTCCATCGGCATCGCGGCCACCGCTACATCACGGTGCGCAACTTCGACGGCGCCATTGCCGACTTCGAGAAGGCGACGGCGCTCATCAAGGGCACGCCCGACGAGGTCGAGCCAGACGGCGCCCCCAACGCGGCCGGCAAGCCGCGCAGCACCTTGCAGTTCAACATCTGGTACCACCTGGGCCTGGCGTACTACCTGAAGGGCGACTACCCCAACGCCCGGCGCGCCTATGACGCATGCCTGAAGGTCTCGAACAACGACGACTCGATTACGGCGGTCAGCGACTGGCAGTGGATGACCTACATGCGGATGGGCGACAAGGCCGCGGCGGCCAAGGTGCTCCAGCGCATCACGCCCAAGATGGACATCCTCGAGAACGGCTCGTATCACAAGCGCCTGCTCATGTACAAGGGCCTCGAGAAGGTGGAGTCGCTGCTCGACACGACCAACGCGGATGACCTGACGATCGCCACGCAGGGCTACGGCGTGGGCAACTACTACCTGGTCACGGGCGACCGCGCCAAGGCGAAGGAGATCTTCGACCGCGTGCTGGCCGGGAAGCAGTGGGCCGCGTTTGGCTACATCGCCGCCGAAGTGGACCGCTCGCGGATGGAGTAGCGCGCAATCGAACTGATATCTGATCGGTCTTGACGTCCGCGGGCTGGACTTCGACGACGCCGACGCGCGCGCGACCGACGCCGTGAGGGCCGCACTCGAACGCGTCGGCACGCCTGTCGGCGCCTACGACACGATGATTGCGGGCCAGGCGATCCGGCGCGGCATCACGCTCGTTACCGCGAATACCCGCGAGTTCGCGCGCGTCGACGGACTGCTGTGGGAAGACTGGGCGTGATCGCGTCTTGCTCGCGTGGGCGCTGTCCTTGCCGCAATTCATTGGGGCTTACGCTCAACAGTTTGCCCGCCCCTTACTCCTGGGCCAACACCCGTTCGAGCAAGTCCGTCACGCTGAGGAGCGCCGCGCCGTAGGTGAGGTAAGCGCGGTCGAGCCGCGCGCCCTGCACGCGCACGATGCCGAGCACATCGCGCCATTGGCGATCGGAGACTTCCCCACCCCGGCGATACCAGCGAAGCTTCTGGAGCAGCACGTCTTCCGGCGTGTGCACGTAAAGGATTCCCGCACCGGCACGCGGCGCGAACGGTAGGCGCCTGGTCAGCGCCGCGTCGTCGAGAGGAGTACCGCCGGCGATGAACACGTTCACCTTCATGCCAGTGTCCTGATCGATCAGGTTCGCACTCAGGCACTCGCGCACCGCTCGGCGAAGCCGTTCCTCGGGAATGTAAAATCTCGGGGACAGTTGCGCGATGAACGACTCGATGTGTTCGGGTTGCAGTTCGGCAACGAGATCGGCGTCGATTGTCGAGCGCGGCTCGCCGACGACACTGCTCGCCAGCGAACCGCCAACGGCGTAGCGCACCGCCAGGAGGTCGAGCACTTCAGCCACCTTCGCCACGACGGCCCACGGATTCGCGTCGGTCATGCCGCCTCCGCGCTTACTGAAGGCTCGCTGCGTCAGGAAACGCTTCGACGGCCAGGTCGTAGCCGAGCCGCAGAATCGCCAGCCGAAGGAACTGCTCGCGGGGGCCGGCACGCGGAAAGCGCCAACGCACGCCCTCGGCTGCCGCCTCGAGCACACCACGGCACATCGATGTGACGAGCTGGGCTTTCTCTTCTTGCGACATGCGCCGCCAGATGTCGATTTGCACCTGCTCGATCTCGAGCGGTGTGTCATCGGCCAGCGGACGGCGCACAGGGGTCTCCACGACCGGATTATAGGGCCTGCCGATCAGCAGGTCACGAGATCGCCAGACCTTTCGATCTATTGGGTGCAGCCACGCTCATGCGGTAACCCGTCCAGGTGAGCAGCATACCCACGAGTTCGGTGACGTAGAGCACCTCCACGTGGCCCATGCGTGTGGCCGTGCCGCCAATGCCCGGCAGGATGGCGCCAATGGCAATGAGCACGTTGGCCCACATGCGGTGGTGCGTGGCCGGATCGGTGCTGTAGCGCAGCGCCGACAGGATCGCGCCGCCAATCAGGAACACCACGGCGTAGAGATTCACGATGGGGCTGAACATCCGCACCCATTGCCATCCGAAGACCTTGCCGCTCAGCCGGTGCGTCTCGATCACGCTGTAGTCGATCGGCGACAGATACACCGCCACCGAGGCCAGCGCCACGTAGACG
>JANNEJ010001011.1:0-4743 GCA_031378585.1 Acidobacteriota bacterium
CGAACGACTGATTGCCGGTGCCGCGCTCGACGTGTACGAGAAAGAGCCCGTCGTGCACCCCGACCTCTTCGGTCTCGAGAACGCGTTGCTGATCCCGCATCTGGCCAGCGCCACAACCGAGACGCGCACGGCTATGGCCGACCTGGCGGTCTCGAACGCGCTGGCGGTGCTGGACGGGCGGCCCGCCCTCACGCCGGTGCCCTGATCGTGCCAGCCGCGGTCGCTCGCCCGAACGTGCCGGTGCCGCGCGTCCGCGTGGGGCGGCCCGACGCTATGCGCGTGGAACGCGTGCTGCGCGGCATCGCGCGCGCGATCGACGGCATGGAACTTCCCGCCATCGAGAAGATTTCGAAGTCGCAACAGGAAGACGCGTTTCAGGTGCTGATTGCGACGCTGCTCTCGGCGCGCACGCAGGATGCCACGACCTTGGCCGCCTCGACGCGCCTGTTCAAGCGGGCGCGCACGCCGCGCACGGTGGCTGCGCTCCCGGTCGCAGACATCGAGACGCTGATTTACCCGGTGAGTTTCTATCGCAACAAGGCGCGCCACGTGAAGGCCGCGTGCGAGCGGCTGCTCTCGGCCTACGGCGGCCGGGTGCCGTCGTCGCTCGAGGAGATGACCACGCTGCCGGGCGTCGGCCGGAAGACGGCCTCGCTGGTCATGATCCTGGCCTTCCAGAGCACGCAGCATATCTGCGTGGACATCCACGTTCATCGCATCTCGAATCGCCTCGGCTGGGTGAAGACGAAGACGCCCGAGGCCACCGAGCAAGCGCTCTACGCGGAGACCGACGCCCGCTGGTGGCCCTATCTCAACCTGTACCTGGTGACCTGGGGGCAAAATACGTGTCGCCCGGTGTACCCTCGCTGTGACGACTGTGCCATCGTGGCCGACTGCCCGCGCCTCGGCGTGACCAAGGTGGGCCACTCAAGAATAGGAGAGTCCTGATGATCGCTCGTGTTGCGAGGCTCGCGTTGAGCCTGACCTTCGTTGTTCTGACCATGTCTGCCACCGCGTTTGCCCAGGCGCCCGCCGCGCCGGCCGGCCCGGTTGTCGTGGTCGAGACGTCGAAGGGCGTGTTCGAGTTCGAGACCTATCCGATCGAAGCACCCAAGACCGTGGCGCGCATCGTCGAACTCGTGAAGCAGCGCTTCTACAACGGGATGCGCATCCACCGCGTCGTGTCCGGCTTCGTGATCCAGTGGGGTGATCCGCTGACCCGCGACATGACGAAGAAGGATCGCTGGGGCACGGGCGGCAGTGGCAAGCCGATCGGCGTGGCCGAGATCACCAAGACCCGCACGCACGTGCTCGGCGCCGTGGCCATGGCCCACGCCGGTGATCCGTCGAAGGCCGACAGCCAGTTGTATGTGACGCTGGCCCCGGTGGCGCGCCTGAACGGTCAGTACACCGTATTCGGAAAGATCACCATGGGGATGGATGTCGTCCAGAAGATCCAGGCCGAAGACCGGATCGTCCGGATGACCGTCAAGTAGGCGGCTCGAGCCAGGGAAAGCGTTCAACCAGCGCCGGCGGCAGCGGCGACGGGACCGGCTGGTGCAGTTGCCGTCTAAGCTGCACGGCGTTGGCCACGCCCTGGGCCGAGAAGTGGTTGTTGAAGAAGAGGTAAGTCTTCTTCACCTGCGCGGCCAGGCTGACGGCCGCCTCCGCCAGCGGCGCCAGTTCCTGCGCCGAGTACAGGTAGTTGTATCGATTTTCCGCGGCCTCGTGGCGCCACCACTCGGCCGCGTTGCGCCCGTGGAACCGCAGGTAGGCCAGAGCGGCGCCGGCCGGTTCGGCCGGCGCTTGCCAGTTCTGCTGGATCGAGAAACGGAACTTCGGCTCGTCGATGAGCACCCAGGCGGCGCCGTACGCGTTCAGCAGGGCAGCGGTGTCCCGCCCCTGGTCACTCCACGACTTGTGGCGAAGTTCCACCGCCGGCGTGTATGCCGAGAACGTGCGCAGCAGCCATCCCAGGTAGTCTACGCCCTCGGGCGTCGCCGTGAAGCTCGGCGGAAACTGCACCAGCAGCGCCCCGAACTTTCCAGCGACTGCGAGCGGCTCCACGCCCGCCTTGAACTCATCCACATCCGCCTGACGAACCACGCCGGCCAGTTGGATCGCCGCGGGCTCGGCGGCTGGCGCGTGGGTGGCCACCGCCTCCAGGAACATGGCCGGATGCGTGAACTTCTGGAACAGCTTGATCGCGAACTCGAAGCCCGCCGGTGTGCGGTCGGCCCACTTGGCCGTGACCGCCGCGCGCGGCTGCCCGTAGAAGGTCGAGTTCACTTCGACCAGGTCAAACCAGCGCGCGTAGAACTCGAGTTCGTCGAAGCCTCGTTGGCGCGCGCCCTGCCCGGGGTAGAACACGCCGTTCCACGTGCCGCGACCGCCAGGGTAGCTCCAACCCGACGTGCCGACGCGCAGGCTCATCGCGCCTTCGCGTACGCCTCTTTGTCGAAGCCGAAGATCACGTGTGTGCCGCGCACGAGGATCGGCCGCCTGATGAGATTGGGCTGTTCCATCATGAGATCGATGGCTTCCTTCTTCGAGGCCGGCAGTGGCCGCGTCTTGAAGACCGGGCTGCGCGTGCTTACGAATGGCAGGAAGTCGACGGCGTCGATGTGCTCTTCGAGGAAGGCGCGGGTCGGAGGCGCCTTGTGGATGTCACGGTCTTCCACCGCGACCCCATGCTCGGCCAGGAACCTCCTGGCGTTCTTGCAGGTGGTTCAGGTGGGTTTGGTATAGAAGGTGGCGGTGGGCATCGAAGACTCCAGTCGGTCCGGACTACAATAATCGATTGCGGCGCCATACGCTGCGCGGTCCATGCTGACGGTCAACGAGATCTTCTATTCCATCCAGGGCGAGTCGACCCATGCGGGTCGTCCCTGCGTGTTCGTGCGCCTGACGGCGTGTGACCTGCGCTGCACGTGGTGCGACAGCCCGTACGCGTTCCACGACGGCGGCAAGATGTCGATTGACGACATCGTGGCCGAGGTCACCCGCCACGGCTGCGACCTGGTCGAGATGACCGGCGGCGAGCCCCTGCTGCAGAAGGAGCTCTATCCGCTCATGGACCGCCTGCACGACGCGGGCCTGCAGGTGCTCATCGAGACCGGCGGACACCGCAGCATCGAACACGTTCCCGCCTTCGCCACCGTGATCATGGACGTGAAGTGCCCCGGCAGCGGCGAGGCGGCCAAGCACGACACTGGCAACTTCGCGCGCCTGCGGCCACACGACGAGGTCAAGTTCGTGATCCGCGACCGCGCCGATTACGAGTACGCGCGTGACGTGCTGGAGCGCGAACAGCTCGGCGGGAGAGTCGCCGGGGTGCTGTTCTCGCCAGTCCACGGCACGCTGGCTCCGAAGATGCTTTCGGAGTGGGTCCTTTCTGACCGCCTCAAGGTGCGCGTGCAGCTGCAGGCGCACAAGTACATCTGGGGCGCGGACGTACGCGGCGTGTAGTCGCACGGGGCGCGGCGCCCGGCAGTCCGTGCAGCCTTAGCGGGGACAGGCCACTAGCTGCTGACCCGGTCGCGGCCGCCCTGCTTCGCGCGGAAGAGGGCGGCGTCGGCGCGGGTCACGAGCGCATCGAACGACTCGCCCAACCGCAGCGCGGCGACCCCGACCGAGAGCGTGCATTGAGGCGCATCGTCGGCCGCGCGTTCGCCCACCTGCCGGCGCAGGCGCTCGGCCACGTCGGCAGCGGCGTCGGTGTCCACGTCCGCCACCAGCACCGCGAATTCTTCGCCGCCGTAGCGCGCCAGCAGGTCGCCGGGACGGAGCCCGGCCGTGAGCGCCACGGCGATGCGACGCAGGGCCGCGTCCCCTACCGCATGGCCGTAGGCGTCGTTGAGATCCTTGAAGCGGTCGACGTCGGCCATCAGCAATGCGCCCCAGCGGCCTTCGGTCAACAGACGCCCGACGTGCAACGGGAACACCTCGTCGAACCAGCGGCGGTTGGGCAACGTGGTGAGGCCGTCGACCATCGACAGCCGCTCGAATCGCCGGCGCTCGTCGCTTGACTTGGCGAGCACCGAGTGATCGTGCCGCACGCGACCGGCCAGCACGCGCAGCAGATTCCGCGCGAAGACGGCGCTCGACTCGATGAGGTCCCAGACCCGGTCGCGGTCGAGCTGCAGCAGCGTGGTCGCACCTGCGGCGACCACGTCGGCCGACACGGGATGCCCGTCGAGGAGCGACAGCTCGCCCACGCATTCGCCGGGCCCGAGGCGAACGTGCGGCGTGTCGGCGCCTGGCAGCACCACGTCGACCGCACCCTCGGCCACGATGAACAGCGACGCGTTGAACTCGCCAGTAACGAGCAGCCGCCCGCCCGCAGCCAGGCGGCGGGTCGTGGAGGCGTCGATGAGCGCGGTGCGAATGCGCGGCGTGAGCCGGGCGAAGAGCGGTGACGCGTCGAGCGCTGGCAACGCACGGTCGTTCATGGTGGACTCGGCCCAGTGTGTTCGCTCTGCGGGTCTTCGCGCAAGCCGGACCGGCTCCTCCTAACAGCCCGTGGTGAAAGTCTGGCGTCGCACCGAGACGGGCGAGGCGCCCGGGCACCCCAACGCGGCTGCCGCGTCGGGGACCCCGCCCGGCCGGCAAGCCGGGGTCCCCGCCGCGCGGACTCTGCGCGGTGGGGTGGAAGGCGCGACGACTGAGAATACCGCCTGTATTTGAAGGAGGAGCAACGCTGCTGGCCGGGATGCATCGCCCGTCGAATGCAGTCAGACTTTC
>JANNEJ010001012.1:0-6432 GCA_031378585.1 Acidobacteriota bacterium
GAAAGTCTGACTGCATTCGACGGGCGATGCATCCCGGCCAGCAGCGTTGCTCCTCCTTCAAATACAGGCGGTATTCTCAGTCGTCGCGCCTTCCACCCCACCGCGCAGAGTCCGCGCGGCGGGGACCCCGGCTTGCCGGCCCGGGCGGGGTCCCCGACGCGGCAGCCGCGTTGGGGTGCCCAGGCGCCTCGCCCGTCTCGGTGCGACGCCAGACTTTCACCACGGGCTGCTAGCCGTCTGGCGTCCTTGACCGGGGTGTGTGGGCGTAGTACGTTCAGTCGGATCCTGCGACTCAGACAGCCCCCATGAGCGATACCACGCCTCTCAAGAAGACCCCCTTGCACGCCGCGCATGTGGCGCTTGGCGCCCGAATGGTGCCGTTTGGTGGCTGGGACATGCCGGTCGAGTACGCCGGCATCACCGCCGAGCACCTGGCCGTGCGTTCCGCTGCCGGCCTGTTCGACGTGTCGCATATGGGCCAGATCGAGCTGGCAGGGCCGAACGCGCTTGCCGCTGTCCAGCACATCACGTCGAACGACGCGTCGAAGTTGCAGAACGGGCAGGCACAGTACTCGGCGCTCACTACGCCCGAGGGAACGTTCGTGGACGACGTGCTGGTCTACCGGTTCGCCGAGCGGCACTACATGCTGGTGGTCAACGCCTCGAACATCGAGAAGGACTACGCGTGGATCGTCAGGCACGCGCCGGAAGCGGGCGAAGTCGCCATCGTGAACTCGAGCGACCGCTACGCCCTCATCGCGGTGCAGGGGCCCAAGGCGCGCGCCATCGTGCAGAAACTGACGGCGGTAGACCTCTCGACGATGAAGTACTACTGGTTTGCGCACGGCGAAGTGGCCGGTGTCCGGGCTACGGTGTCTCGGACCGGGTACACCGGCGAAGATGGCTACGAGATCTTCGTACCGCCGCAGTTTGCGACAGGACTGTGGAACGCGCTGCTCGAGGCGGGCAAGCCCGAAAGGCTCGTGCCAGCGGGCCTGGGCGCGCGCGACACACTGCGCCTGGAAGCCACCATGCGCCTCTATGGCAACGACATGGACGAAACCGCCACGGTGCTCGAATGCGAGCTTGGCTGGATTGTCGGTTGGAACAAGACGGAGTTCATCGGCCGTGACGTCCTGGTGCGCCAGAAGGCCGAGGGCGTCACCAAGAGGATCGTCGGCTTCGAAGTACTCGACCGCGCCATCGCGCGCCACGGCCATGCCGTGCATCACGACGGCGCCGCGGTGGGTGTGGTGACGAGCGGCACCCAGACCCCGTTCCTGAAGAAGTCCATTGGCATGGCCTATGTGACGGCCGCGCTCGCCGTGCCCGGCACCGAGTTGACTATCGACATCCGCGGCCGCATGGCGCGAGCCATCGTGGTGCCGATGCCCTTCTACAAGCGCCCGAGGAGCTGACCATGTACCCGAGCCATCTGAAGTACACAAGCGATCACGAGTGGGTGAGTGTCGACGGCGGTCATGGCACCGTTGGCATCACTCATTTCGCGCAGCAGCAGCTGGGCGACGTCGTGTACGTGGAGTTGCCTGAGGTGGGCGCCACGCTCACGGTGGGTCAGGCGTTTGGCACCATCGAGTCGGTGAAGGCCGTCTCCGAACTGTTCGCTCCGGTGAGCGGGACCGTCGTCGAGGTGAATACCACGCTCAAGGATCGCCCCGACGCCATCAACAGCGCGCCGCACGATACGTGGATGATCAAGGTGCAGCTCGGCAACCCGGCCGATGTCGCAGCCTTGCTCGGCGCCACCGAGTACGAAGCGCTCACACACTGACCCCCTGTTCCCCGTAGCTGCAGACTTGCCGATGGATACGTTCGTTCGCCGACACGTTGGACCACGCCCTCACGATCTCGCCGCCATGCTCGCCACAAACGGCGCGTCATCACTCGATGCGCTCATCGACGAAGCGATTCCGGCTTCCATCCGGCGATCCGACCCGGTGGCGTTGCCCCCGGGCGAGAGTGAGCACGAGTACCTGACGCGTCTAGGCGTCCTGGCGAAGCAGAACCGCGTGTTGCGGTCCTGTATCGGTCTTGGCTATGCCGATACGATCACGCCGAGCGTGATCCGGCGTTGCCTCTTCGAGAATCCGAGCTGGTACACGCCCTACACGCCCTATCAGGCGGAGATCGCGCAGGGGCGGCTCGAATCGCTGCTCAATTTCCAGACGATGGTGTGCGACCTCACGGGACTTCCCGTGGCCACGGCGTCGCTGCTCGACGAGGCGACCGCCGCCGGTGAAGCGATGACGCTGCTGCACCGCGTGTCGCCGAAGAAGCCGGGCACGGGCGGCATCTTCCTGGCGTCCGACCGCGTCTTTCCGCATACGCTCGCCGTGCTGCAGAGCCGTGCCGAGCCGCTCGGCATCGACCTGCGCGTCGGGCCCGCGGCCGAGATGGCGTTTGGCGACCCCGGCGTCTTCGGGGTGCTGCTGCAGTATCCCGACGAGCGCGGAGCGATTACCGACCTTGGCGGCCTCATCGCGGCAGCACACGGCGCAAAGGTACTGGTCGCCGTGGCCACTGACCTGCTGGCGCTCACGCTGATCACCCCTCCCGGGGAGGCCGGCGCCGACGTCGTGTTCGGCAACTCGCAGCGTTTCGGCGTCCCGCTTGGATTCGGCGGTCCCCACGCCGCGTTCTTTGCGACCCGTCAAGAACACGTGCGGCATGCGCCTGGGCGAATCATCGGCGTCTCGGTCGACGTGCATGGCCAACGGGCCTATCGCATGGCGCTGCAGACGCGCGAACAGCACATTCGCCGCGAGAAGGCCACGTCGAACATCTGCACGGCGCAGGCCCTGCTGGCCAACATGGCCGCGATGTATGCGGTGTACCACGGGGCTGACGGCCTCACGGCGATTGCCACCAGGGTGCACGGCATGACCCGGGCGCTTGCGGCGGGCGTCACCGCGCTTGGGATCGCGCAAGAGAACCAGCACTACTTCGACACACTGCGCTTCACGCTGCCGGCTGCGCTGGCCACGGCGGTGCGGACGGGGTCGGTTCAGGCTGGCTTCAATCTGCGGCACATTGGTGACACGGGCATCGGCGTGTCGCTGGATGAAACGACCACGGTCGCCGAGGTGCAGGCGCTCGTGGGCGTGTTTGCGGCCGCGGCGGGCAAGCCCATGCCGGCAGCCCCGCCAGCCCCGCTGACCGCAGGCGACGCCTTGCCGGCCGCGCTCCGCCGCGCTTCGGCGTTCCTGACCCATCCGGTGTTCGAGCGACATCGCTCGGAAAGCCAGATGATGCGCTACTTGAAGAGTCTCGAGCGGAAGGACATCGGTCTTGACGTGTCGATGATTCCGCTCGGCTCGTGCACCATGAAGCTGAACGCCGCCAGCGAGATGTTCCCGGTGAGCTGGCCTGAGTTCTCGCGCATGCATCCGTTCGTGCCGTCCGATCAGGCGCAAGGCTACGCGACGGTGTGCCGCGAACTCGAAGAGTCCCTCGCTGAACTCACGGGCTTCTCAGCCGTGTCGCTGCAGCCGAACTCGGGTGCGCAGGGCGAGTTGACCGGGCTGCTGGTGATCCGCGCGTGGCACCACGACCGTGGTGACTCCCATCGCAACGTCGTGCTCATTCCCTCATCGGCGCACGGCACCAACCCGGCGAGCGCCGTCATGGCTGGGTACAAGGTGGTCGTGGTGGCGTCCGACGACTCGGGCAATGTCGACCTGGCCGACCTCGAGGCGAAGGCCGATGCGCACCGGGCGAACCTCGCGGCGCTCATGGTCACCTATCCATCCACCCACGGCGTCTTCGAAGACGCCATCCGCGACATCTGCGCGACCGTGCATGGGCACGGCGGGCAGGTGTACATGGACGGCGCCAACATGAACGCCCAAGTCGGCCTGACCAGTCCGGCGCTCATTGGCGCCGACGTGTGCCATATCAATCTGCACAAGACGTTCGCGATTCCGCATGGCGGCGGCGGTCCCGGCATGGGGCCGATCGCGGTGGCCGAACACCTGGCGCCGTACCTGCCCGGACATCCGCTGGTGGCCACTGGCGGCGCCAAGGGCATCCTCCCGGTGTCGGCCGCGCCCTGGGGCAGCGCCAGCATCCTGCTCATCTCGTACGGCTACATCAAGATGCTGGGCGGCGAGGGTGTCACGGAAGCCACGAAGTACGCCATCTTGAATGCGAACTACATCAAGTCGCGTCTCGAAGGGCAGTTCGACGTGCTCTACACGCGTCCCAATGGGCGCGTGGCTCACGAGATGATCTTCGATCTGCGGAAATTCAAGGCGCACGGCGTCGAAGAGGGCGATGTGGCCAAACGCCTGATGGACTACGGCTTTCATGCGCCGACGGTGTCATTTCCAGTGCCGGGCACGATCATGATCGAGCCGACCGAGAGCGAAGACAAAGCCGAGCTCGATCGGTTCTGCGACGCCCTCCTGTCGATTCGGCGCGAGATCGACGACGTGGTCAGCGGACGCGCCGACGCCGTGAACAACGTGCTGAAGAACGCGCCGCACACGGCGGCTCAAGTGAGCGCCGATACGTGGAGCCATCCGTATTCGCGCGAGTCGGCGGCGTACCCCTTGCCGTGGGTCAAGGCCAACAAATTCTGGCCCAGCGTGGGCCGGGTCGACAATCCCTACGGCGACCGCAACCTGATGTGCATCTGCCCGCCGATGGAGGCGTACGAGGACTAGCGCCGGTCGGCCGGCCTGGGCCCGCAGACCCGTGTGCTAGACTCGCGCCCGTGCGGCCGATGCGAGTGTTGACGGCAAAGCAGATGCGCGGCGTCGATCGACGTACGATCGACGACATCGGCCTGCCGTCACTGGTCTTGATGGAAAACGCCGGCCGCCAGGTGGTGGCCGCCCTCGAGTCGCTCATCGACGAGCTGTCGATTCGCCGGGTCGTGGCGCTCTGCGGCACTGGCAGCAACGGCGGCGACGGTTTCGTCGTCGCGCGCACGTTGCAGCAGCGCGGCATCGACGTGTCAGTGGTGCTGATTGGCGCCGCAGCCGACGTGCGGGGCGATGCCCGTGTGAATCTTGACATCATCGGCAGGCTCGGTGTGCCGATTGTCGAAGTGACTGACGCGCACGGCTGGGAACTGCACGCGCCGCAGGTGACCTCCGCCGACATCGTGATCGATGCCATCATGGGGACGGGCCTGAGTCGCGCCCTGACCGGCGTGCACGACACGATAGTCGCCGACCTCAACTCGTCGCCGGCCACCGTCGTCGCCATCGACGTGCCGTCGGGGATGTCGGCCGACACCAACGAACTCATCGGACCGGCCGTGCGCGCCGACATCACCGTGACCCTGGGCGCGCCCAAGATCCCACTCGTGCTGCCGCCGGCCGAACATGCGGCGGGCGACGTGGTCGTGGCTGATATCGGCATCCCGTTCTCGGTCATCGATGAGGCCGACGGACCGCGGCTCTACCTGCTGACGCGCGACTACGTCCGAACGCTGGTGCCGGCGCGGGGCCTCGAGGCGCACAAGGGCGACTTCGGGCGCGTCGTCGTCGTGGGTGGATCGCGCGGCATGACCGGTGCTGCTGTGCTCGCAGCCCGGGGAGCGTTGAGGTCTGGCGCCGGGCGCGTCACGGTGGCGACGCCGGCGTCGGTGCAGGCGATTGTGGCGGGCCACGGCGTCGAGTTCATGACGCATGGGCTGCTCGAGGCCGACGGCGTCTGCCGACGCGAGGCGGCCGAGGAGGTACTCGCGCTTGGCGCCGATGTGCTGGCCGTGGGCCCCGGACTCGGGACCGGCCCGCTCGTGGCGGCGTTCGTGCGTGAGCTCATCGAGCGGTGCCGCGTGCCGCTCGTCCTCGACGCCGACGCGCTCAACGCGTGCGCGGGTGAGGCTGCGATGCTGGCCGGGCACGACGACCGGCCCCTCATCATCACGCCGCACCCAGGTGAGATGGCGCGATTACTGGGCTGTTCCAAGGACGACGTGCAGGCCAATCGACTGGGCCTCGCCGTGGAGTTCGCGACCGCACACCACGTCTATGTCGTGCTCAAGGGCTACCGCACGATCATCGCGTTGCCCGACGGGCGGGCTTTCGTGAACCCCACCGGCACGCCAGGCATGGCCACTGGTGGCAGCGGCGACGTGCTGACGGGCATCGTCGCGTCGTGGCTCGGCCAGCGCATGGAGCCAGACCTGGCGTGTCAATTGGCCGTGTTTCTGCACGGCGCCGCCGGGGAACTGGCGGCGGCCGACCAGGGCGACGTCTCGATGATCGCCGGCGACATCGTGACGCATCTCGGCGAGGCGCTGCAGGAACTCACCGCGGCCGAACCCGTCGCAGCAACGACCGAGTGAACAGCCAGATCGAGACGGTGGGCGAGGACGGCACGCTCGAGGCCGCGGCGGCGCTGGCGGCCACCCTCGGAGCGGGCGATGTTGTGCTGCTGCGCGGCGACCTTGGTGCCGGG
>JANNEJ010001015.1:0-10464 GCA_031378585.1 Acidobacteriota bacterium
CGCCTCCAGCAGTCGCAGCACGTCCACGGCCGAGAAATGATCCTCGTGATAGTGACTCACGAACACCGCGTCGAGGCCGTCGAACGGAGCTGCGCCGTCGACGACCGCGGCCAGGGGGCAAGTCTAGCCCCGCTGTGGAGCAGGACGACCGCATGTGCCTGGCGAGGTCCCCCAGTGCCGCCTGGGTCGCGGCGGGCGCGGCCCGTGAAGCTGGCCCGGTTGGGCGACGCCTGCAGCTGACCAAAGGCCGTCATCGCCAGAGCGACGCCGGTGTCTCTCTGCCTGAGCCCGGCGGTGCCGCGCCAGGCCGCCGATCGGCCAGGCCCGCGGCGCCCCCGCCTCGTGCTACTCGGTGATCTTCTCGAGCGACTCCCGCACTTCCGCGTCGGTCTTCAGCTCGTTCTTCACGCCGAACGACCCGAAGCCGGTGGCCAGCGAACGTGCCAGCACGCGCTCCACGTTGCTGTTCACGACGCCCGTGAGCGTGACGTGTCCGCGCACGACCACGATATGGATGGGCGGGTTGGCCATGGCGCCGTAGTTCCAGAACGACGAGTTACCGTAGATGGCGCGGGCAATGCGGAAGCGCAGCTCGTCGTCGAACTGCGACACCGGCAGCACCTGGATGTCGTTTTTCACCGACAGGACGCCGTCAACCTTGGCGACCCGACGTTCGATGTCGGTCTTCTTGTAGGGCATCGTGACCCAGCCGGTGAGCACGACGTGCCCCTGGTCGATACCGGCATCGATGCTGTCGAAGATCGTGAACTGCGTGTAGCGGTTCACCTGGGTGGAGATGTCGTTGAAGACTTGCAGGTCCTTGCGTTCCTGCGCGTGGCTCGTGCCGGTCAGGGTGGCAACGAGCGCGAGGGCCATCAGCGTGAGGCGCGTGGTCATGACAGGGGCTCCTTCGGAGTGCCGCGTCGGTTGGCGGCGACTGGGGCGCGACATGCCTGCTCCTACTGCGAGGCGCATGCCAAGACGCAAGCGCGAGTCAGCGCGGGCTTTTGCGAATGATTTCCGCAATCACCGGCCGCTGTGCTCTAGCGGGGACACGTGCCGCGACGTCACCCGCTACCGAGCCGGCGAGCGCATTGGGCGCCAACGGGGGGTGTGGTGGGCGCGGACGTGGTGAACAGCACTCGCTCGACGGCGGGCGCCCGCCATCTGCGCCGATGGCGCGCACGCGCAGCGCATACAGCCCGGTTAGCGGTTACTTCGTGGCCGTGTAGCCGCGGCGCGCGCGCACTGTGTAGCCGGGCCGATTCACTTCGACGCGAATCGTGTGCCAGCGGCCATCGCGGTGCCCAGGTGCGGGGTAGCCCAGGTAGTACTGCTTGCTCAACTCATCGGCGATGTTGGCGGTGGCCGGATCGAGATCGCGTGCGTCGCGCACGATCTCGGTGCGCCCGCCGCTGTCGTCGGTGAGCTCGCGCAGCGCGCTCACGTTCACGCGGTCGTCGCTGATGGCGCCGCCGTAGCGTCCGCCGCCACTACCCGGACCGCCCGACCCGGGAAACGTCGGACCCTGGGGCCAGGGCGAGCCGCCCCCACGGCCTCCGCCGCCGCGCGGAAACGGAAACGGCAGGCGGGGCGCCGGCTGGCGCACGACGGGCGGGGTCGAACGCGGACCACCAAACGTGCTCTCTCCGCGCCCGTCGATGCCCACGGCATAGACGAGCACTTCGGTTTCACGAATCATCTGCTTCAGCTCGGGCACCGAGATGCGGCTGTTGGTGTCGTTGCCGTCCGACACAATAAGGATCGCCTTCTTGCGATGTTCGCCTTGCTGGGCGATGGGCACGGCGTCGGCCACGGCGTCGTACATGGCCGTGCCGCCCGTGGGGTTGATGCGTGCCAGCCGGCGGCTGACCAGATGCTTGTCCTTCGTCCAGTCGTGCACCAATTCGGCGCTGGCGCCAAAGCGCATGAGGAACACCTCGTCGTCGGGGGCGAGCAGCTCGAGCAGGAAGCGGTCGAGGGCGCTACGCGCCGACGCGATCTTCTCGCCGTCCATGCTGCCGCTCGTGTCGAGCGCGATGCCGAGGCTGACGGGCACGCGCTCGGCGCTGAAGTGCGTGACCTCTTGTGCCTTGCTGTCGTCGAAGACGAGAAAGTCTTCCTGCGTCAGGTCGGCTACGAAGCGGCCCGAGCGATCGGTGACGGCCACGTTGACGTTCACCAGTTCCACGCCGCTCTTGAAGCGGAAGCCGTCCTGTCCGTGCACGGGCACCGACGACGCAGCGAGCACGGCGACGGCGGCGACTGCGCACCACGTGGTCCAGGGTTGGTGACGCATCATCCCCTCCTCACCGCGCCTCGGCGGTCACGGCGGCCGGCTGGTTCGTGCGCAAGTCTACGTGGGGCCGCATCGTGCCGGCGGCGTTGAAGCTCACGCGGTAGCGCGCGGCCGTGGCCAGCTCGCCAAGCGTGACGGCGAACGCCGATTCTTGACCCGGTTCGAGCGACGACGCATCGATGGACGCCAACCGCGTGGCAATCAGGATGCCGGCGGCGTCGAACACGCGCACTTCCGCGTCGAGCTGTGCGACCGGCGTACCGGCGGCCGGATTGCGCACGAGGCCCGCCACCGCGAGGCCGCCCTCGGCACGACTGTGGTTGAGCGCCACCAGCTCCAGCGGGAACCCCGCCGGGGACGACACCGTGGCGGCGGTTCGGTTGCCCACGAATACGATACCGGCCACGGTGATGACCAAAGCGGCAAACACGCCGGCCGCGCCCATCAGCCACTGCTGACGTCCGGCCGAACCCGACGTGGCGGAAGGCTTACCAAACAGCCCGCCCACCGCCACGGGCGCGTCCTCGAAACCCTCGGCTGCCGCGCGTGTCGATGTGGGCGCGTCGCCCGGCGCCGGCATGAACTCGTGCGGCCCGGACGGCACAGGCGTCTCGGGCCGTGGCGTGCCGGTCGTGAGGCCGGCCGCCGATACGAGCGCGGCGACCCGCGCCGTGCGCCGCTGCCGTTCGGAGCGCGTGACCTGCCAGGCGACAGTGGTTGACGCCGCTGCCACCAGGAGCGACACCACCGTGACGGCGAGCAACATCGTGTCCATAGCCATTGTGCCTCGCGCTCCGCTAGCGGAGCGTGAACTCCACCGACACTTCCACAATCACATCCACCGGCGTGCCCTTGAGCCGCGCCGGAGCGAATCGCCACTGTCGCACGGCCGCCACGGCGCGTTCGTTGAGCCCGCCGCCGAGCCCCCGAAGGATGCGCACGTCGCTCACACTGCCGTCGCGCCGGATGGTGATCTCCATCTCGACCTCGCCAGTAAGATTGGCGCGCCGGGCCTCGTCGGTATACGCCGCTTTCACCTCGCGCAGCAGCCGCGGCGGTTCGCAGCCGCTGCCGGCCCGGTAGGGCCCGCCGCCCATGCCGCCGCCCGAGCCGTCGCCGATCCCCGAGCCGTCGCCGGCGCCCATCCCCGTGCCGCGTCCCGTGCCGGCACCCCCGCCGTCTCCCGCGCCTTGCGACGTCGTCGGCGGAGGCGGCGCGTCCTTCATAACGCCTTCGGTAGTGCGCGGGTCGGCAGGCGCCGAGGCAATCGGCGCCATCACCGGCGGCAACATCTTGGCCTCGAGCGGCTCGGGCGGATCAATCGGTTTCTCGATGGGCGCCGGTGGCGGCAGGTCGCGCGCCGGCAGTGGGCTGCTCAGCGAGTGCTCGCCTGCGCGTTCGGCCTTGGGAGGTGCGAGTTTCTGCTTGAGTCCGCCGCCGCCACCGCCGCCGCCGGGTCCGGGCAGCGCCAGGTACACCAGCCGCAGCGGCTCGTGCGACACGATGTCGTCCACCGGCTGCTCCGCTCGCAGCGACAGCCCCAGGCTGGCCAGGGCCACCATCGTGAGGGCCACGAGGGCGTGCAGGCCGGTCGACACCATCACCGGCACGCCGGCGGCTCGGGGCCGGTTGGGGGCAATGGCGAGGACCGCCCGTGAGTTTGCGCCCAGGGTGGCGCCCGAGGCCAGCGCCTGCACGGCCGTCACCGCCTCGGCGCTCGACACCAGGGCGGCCATCGGCGCTCCCGGCACCTCAGCCAGTGTGGCAAAGCTGCCACGGGCGGCCAGATCGAGCACGACGCCGTCGGCCACGCCGGCGGCCGCGGCGATCTCAGCGAGCGAAAAGACGTCGGTGTCGTTGGGCGCGGGCATGGCGGCACTTGCCACCTTCGCAAAAGCCTTGCCGATTCTGGCATGTTCCGCCCGCTCGTGCCTCCGCTGCAATTCAGGCGAGATTTCGCGGCACGCCGGCTGCTGTCGGCATCCGACTGGGGTCGGGCCGGTCGGGGATGTTGCGGTGCGGGGACACCGGATGTCCTAAGAAGGACGCGCCCTGCTCCCCTATAATCCCGGGGCATGAGCACTCAAGGCGCGTTTGCGGGCAAGGTGGCGGTCGTGACGGGAGCCAGTTCGGGCATCGGCCGGGCGACGGCGCTCGGCCTGGCGCGTGAGGGCGCGTCGGTGGTGCTGGTGAGTCGCGACGCCGGGGCCCTGGCGGCGGTGGCCGCCGAGGCCGGAGGGCCCACGCTGGTGGTCGCCGCCGACGTCACGGCCGACGACACACCCGCGCGGGTGATGCGCGACACGGTCGAACGCTTCGGTGGGCTCGACGTGCTCGTGAACGCCGCCGGCATCATCGGCACGGCGTCAACCGATGCCACGAGCGATGAGCTCTTCGATCGGATGATGGCCATCAACGTGCGCGCGCCGTTCCGCATGATGCGCGAGGCGTTTCCGCAGCTCAAGGCGCGGCGCGGCAACGTCGTGAACATCAGCAGCGTCAACGGCCTCCGCGCCTTTGCCGGCGTGGCCGTCTACTGCTCGAGTAAGGCTGCGCTCGACCACCTCACGCGCTGTGCCGCGCTCGACTGGGCGCCGCACGGCGTGCGGGTCAACTGCGTCAATCCCGGCGTGACGGTGACCAACCTGCACACCCGCGGCGGCATGGACGAGACGCGCTACGCCGCGTTTCTCGATCGCGCGAAAGAGACGCATCCCCTGGGACGCCCAGGAAACGCTGGCGAGATTGCCGACGCGGTGCTGTTTGTGGCCTCAGACAAGGCCGGCTGGATGACGGGTGACACCATCGCCGTCGACGGTGGTCGCCATTTGACCTGCTTGCGCTAGAGCCGCAGACCTTCGACGAACCGGAAGCTCGTGACCTCGGCCAGCACGCGCACGGGCCGGTAACCGGCGGCTTCGAGTTCCTTGACCGCGTCGTAGCCGGCCGGCCGCAGCGTGGCCTTGGCAAAGAGGCCGCTCGAGCCCAGTCCCTCCACGACCTCGATGCGCCCGCCCGCTCGCAGTACCCGCCGCAGCTGGGCCAGCACCGTGGCACGCAGCTCAGCCGGACGATTGGCGAAACTACCCCTCGTGTCGTCGATGACCGCCATGTCGAAGGACGCGTCGTCGAAGGCCACATCGCCCTCGCGCGCGATCTTCAGGTCGAGCAGCACGCCCTCCCGCGACGCAGCACTCCGGGCTCGCACGGCCTGATGCTCGTCGAAGGCCACGGCCGCCGCACTGCCGCTCATGCCCACCTTCGCTCCGAGACCGGTCAGCAGCACCGCGTCGTCGCAGCCGACGAGCACGAACTTCTCGCCCATCCGCACACCTGTCATCGACACTTGCAGCGGGTCGATGGCTGGCTGGCGGAAGAAGCGGATCAGCATGGGCGCCATCATAGCCGCTTGCCCGGGCGGCCCGGAGGCGGCGTGCTATATTTCCTCAGTGAAAACTCCAGTAGAAATCGCGCCCGCCACTGGCCGACTCGGCATCCTCCTGGTTGGCTTGGGCGCCGTCGCCACCACCACCATTGCCGGCGTCTTCGCCATCCGCAAGGGGCTGGCCCAGCCCATCGGCTCACTCACGCAGATGGGCACGATCCGGCTCGGCAAGCGCACCGAGAACCGCTCGCCCAAGATCAAGGACTTCATCGGTCTGACTGACCTCGAGGACATCGTCTTCGGCGGCTGGGACATCTTTGCGGAAGACACCTACGCAGCGGCCCGCACCGCCGGTGTGCTCGAACCCAGCCTGCTCGATCAAGTGCGGCCCGAGATGGAGGCGATTAAGCCCATGCCGGCCGTGTTCGACCAGCGCTACGTGAAGCGGCTGAGCGGCCCGAACGTGAAGAAGGGCAAGAACAAGCTGGACCTGGCGAATCAGCTCATCGCCGACATCCGTAACTTCAAGGCCTCGAACAACTGCGACCGCCTCGTCATGGTGTGGACCGGCAGCACGGAAGTCTTCATGAAAGAAGGCCCCGTGCACCAGTCGCTCGCCGCCTTCGAAGCCGGCCTCGAGGCCAGTGACGACGCGATTCCGTCGAGCATGGTCTACGCCTATGCCGCGCTCAAGGAAGGCATTCCGTTTGCCAACGCCGCGCCCAATCTGACCGCCGATATCCCGGCAATGCTCGAACTGGCCGCGCTGACCAAGGCGCCCGTGACCGGCAACGACATGAAGACCGGGCAGACGCTGATCAAGACCATCATCGCGCCAGGCCTCAAGGCGCGCATGATCGGCGTGCGCGGGTGGTACTCGACCAACATCCTGGGCAACCGCGACGGCGAGGTGCTCGACGACCCCGAGTCGTTCAAGACGAAGGAAGAGAGCAAGAAGTCGGCGCTGGACTACATCTTCCAGCCGCAGCTCTACCCCGAGCTCTACAAGGACATCTCGCACGTCGTGCGCATCAACTACTACCCGCCGCGCGGCGACAACAAAGAAGGCTGGGACAACATCGACATCGTGGGCTGGCTCGGCTACCCGATGCAGCTCAAGATCAACTTCCTGTGCCGCGATTCGATTCTGGCGGCGCCCATCGTGCTCGACTCGGCCCTGTTCCTCGACCTGGCCAAGCGCTCGGGCATGTTCGGCATCCAGGAATGGCTGTCCTTCTACTTCAAGGCGCCGATGCACGCGCCCGAGGTCTACCCGGAGCACGACTTGTTCATCCAGCTCATGAAGCTGAAGAACACGCTGCGCTACTTGAAGGGCGAGGAGCTCATCACGCACCTTGGCCGCGAGTACTACGACGAGAGGCGTGACTGCGGGGAACGTCGGTCTTCGCCCCGACATGTCGATGATCGGGCTGGCGCGGTAGAATCTGCGCCATGGCCGACGACATTCTGGGCACGTCCTCCGAAATCGACGCTCTGCTGAGCGAAGACCGCCAGTTCGAGCCGAGCGCCGCGTTTCGAGCGGCGGCAAACGTCAACGACCCAGGCATCTACGAGCGCGCGGCCCAGGACCCCGAGACGTTCTGGGCTGGTTTCGCCAGGGAGCTCGAGTGGTTCCGGCCGTGGGACACCGTGCTCGAGTGGACGCCGCCCTATGCCAAGTGGTTCGTTGGCGGCACGCTGAACGCGAGCGTCAACTGCGTCGACCGCCACGTGCGCGGACCGCGCCGCAACAAAGCTGCGCTCATCTGGGAAGGCGAGCCGGGTGAACGCCGCACCCTCACCTACTTCGATCTCTATCGCCAGGTATCGCAGTTCGCCAACGTGATCAAGGCACAGGGCGTGGTGAAAGGCGACCGCGTGGCGATCTACCTGCCGCTCGTGCCCGAACTGGCAATCGCCATGCTGGCTTGCGCGCGCATCGGCGCCGTGCACAACGTGGTGTTCGGCGGGTTCAGCAGCGAGTCGCTCCGCGACCGCATCAACGACTCGCAGTGCAAGGTGCTCGTCACGGCCGATGGCGGCTACCGCCGCGGCAACATCGTGCCGCTCAAGCAGATGGCCGATGAGGCGCTCACCGCCACGCCGTCAATCACCTCGGTCATCGTGGTGAAGCGCGGGGCCGCCGACCTGCGTGTGCACATGCAGCAGGGGCGCGACCACTGGTACCACGAACTCATGCAGGACGCGTCGTACACCTGCGCGCCCGAGCCGATGGACGCCGAGGACATGCTTTACATCCTCTACACGTCAGGTACCACGGGCAAGCCCAAGGGCATCGTGCACACGACCGGCGGCTACCTCACGGGCTGCTATGCCACGACGAAATGGGTCTTCGACCTGAAGGAAGACGATGTCTACTGGTGCACGGCCGACATCGGCTGGGTCACCGGGCACAGCTACGTCGTCTACGGCCCGCTGGCCAATGGCGCCACGGTCGTGATGTACGAAGGCGCGCCGGACTGGCCGAAGAAGGACCGCTTCTGGGAGATCATCGAGCGCTACGGCGTCACGATCTTCTACACGGCGCCCACCGCCATCCGCGCGTTCATGCGCTGGGGCACCAACTGGCCGGCCGGACGCGACTTGTCGTCGTTGCGGCTGCTCGGGTCGGTGGGTGAGCCGATCAATCCCGAAGCGTGGATGTGGTACCACCGCCACATTGGCGGCGAAACCTGCCCCATCGTCGACACGTGGTGGCAGACCGAGACGGGATCGATTCTGATCACGCCGCTGCCGGGTATCACGAGCACGAAGCCGGGCTCGGCCACTCGCACCTTCCCGGGCATCGCGGCTCAGATCCTGACCGACAAGGGCGACCCTATCTCGAAGGGCGGCGGCCTGTTGGCCCTCACCAAGCCCTGGCCGTCGATGCTGCGGGGGATCTACGGCGATCCCGACCGGTTCGTCCAGCAGTACTGGAGCCGCTGGCCGGGCATCTACTTCACCGGTGACGGCGCGCGGCTCGACGACGACGGCTTCTTCTGGCTGTTGGGCCGCGTGGACGACGTGCTCAACGTGGCCGGTCATCGCCTGGGCACGATGGAAGTCGAGAGCGCGCTGGTCGATCACCCGAAGGTGGCCGAATCGGCCGTGGTGGGGCGCCATCACGAGATCAAGGGCCAGGCCGTGGCGGCCTTCGTGACTGTGAAGGAAGGCGTGATTACGTCGGAGGCCCTCGCCGACGAGCTGAAGGCGCACGTCGTGATGAAGATCGGCGCCATCGCGCGTCCTGACGACATCATTTTTGCGGCGGACCTGCCCAAGACGCGGTCGGGCAAGATCATGCGGCGGCTGTTGCGCGACATCGCCGAAGGCAAGGCCCTCGGCGATACCACGACGCTGGCCGACCCCGCTGTCGTGGCGCGACTGAAAGAGCAGTACGCCGACGAACAGGGCTGAGGGCTACTTCTCGAGGATGAACGTCACCTTTAAAGAGACGCGGTACTCGACGATCTTGCCCTTCTGCACGACCACTTTCTGGTCCTGCACCCAGGCCCCCTCGATGTTCTTCAGGGTCTTCGAGGCGCGGGCGATGCCCTGCTCGAGGGCGTCTTCGAAGCTCTTCTTCGACCCGGCGATAATTTCGGTGACTCGTGCGACTGCCATGATGACTACTCCTTCGCGACGCCCATCAGGGGCCGACGCGCCCGTCGGGGCCAGAGTTGGCCCAGATCCGTCATCGTACAGGAACCTCAGCGCCGCTGGCGACGTCTGTGATGAAATGGAAGGCTGCGGCGGCGCGCCGCGTGGAGACCCCCGGTCATGGCCCTGATTGAGACGCAAGACATCTGGAAGACCTACACGATGGGCGACGAGGAGATCCACGCCCTGCGGGGGGTCAGCATCCAGATCGAGAAGGGCGAGTACGTGGCCATCATGGGACCCTCGGGCTCCGGCAAGTCCACGCTCATGAACCTCATCGGCTGCCTCGACACGCCGAGCAAGGGCACGTACCTGCTGAACGGCAAGGAAGCCAGCACGATGAACGACAACGAGCTGGCCCGGATCCGCAATGAAGAGATCGGGTTCGTGTTTCAGACCTTCAACCTGCTGCCGCGCGCCACCGCCCTGCACAACGTGGAGCTGCCGCTGGTATATGCCGGTATCTCGTCGCGCGATCGCCTCGAGCGCGCCAAGCAGGCGCTCGAAAAGGTCGAGCTCGGGCCCCGCATGAACCACAAGCCGAACGAGCTGTCAGGCGGTCAGCGCCAGCGGGTAGCCATTGCACGCGCGCTCGTGAACAACCCGTCGATTCTTCTGGCCGACGAGCCCACCGGGAACCTCGACTCCAAGACCGGCGTGGAGATCATGGCGCTCTTCTCGCGCTTGCACGAGGCCGGCAACACGATTGTGCTCGTGACGCACGAGGCCGACGTGGCGGCCCACGCGAACCGACAGATTCTGATTCGCGACGGGCAAGTGGAGAAGGACGTCAGGCGGGCGGCGTAGAATCCGCATTGCAGTGTTCTCCGGCCACGGCTCGGGCCCAACGCCGAGACTAGACCGCCGCCAGGTGCCCCGGCTCCACTTCCACGAGCGGTGCGTCGTGGCTCATCGTCGCCGGATCCAATTCGATGCGGTGCCTCGGCGCGTCCGGGTCGGTCACGGGAATCGCCGACAGCAGCGCGCGCGTGTAGGGATGCGCGGGACTTGCAAAAATCGCCTCGGTGTCGCCCATCTCCACGATGCGCCCCAGATACATCACGGCCACGCGGCGGCAGATGTGCCGCACGAGCCGCAGGTCGTGCGCGATGAACAG
>JANNEJ010001051.1:0-2125 GCA_031378585.1 Acidobacteriota bacterium
GTCGTTCAACGCCAGCGTGCAGGGCTCCTTCACCGGCACGATCAGAACCTACGACTGGGACTTCGGCGATCGCGGCACCGCGACCACGACGGGGCCGACGACGTCACATCGCTACCTGGCGGCTGGCGTCTATGTGATTCGCGTCAGTGTCGTGACGACCACAGGCCAGCAGGGCTTCACCGAGATCACCATCAGAGTGGCGTAGTCTCGTCTGTCACTGGGCGGATGGGCGTTGCGGACATGGCGCCGTGGGCAGACGCAACGCTGGCCGGCGGCAGGGCGCTTTGTCACCACTCGGCATACGGCGATCCGTCGAGCGCGGTCCCTTCGGAACCGCTCTTCACGTCGAAGATGCCGGGTTCAGCTGACGGGTTCGCCGGGTCCGATTCCGCCGGCACCGTCTGCCAGCTTTCGACCGAGTTGGTGATTGGATCCTTCGGAACCTCGCGCACGTAGCCATCGGTCACGAGGTCCTGCAGACTCTGCGGCCACTTGGTCTTGTCAGCGTAGTACTGGTCGATGGCATCGCGCAGCCGGAACAAGTCTTCCTTGAGCACGGCTTCACGCGCGCGCACGGTGCTGTTCTGATAGCCCGTGAGCGCCAGGCTCGCCAGCACGACGATGAGCGCGGTCACAACCAGCAGTTCGATCAGCGTGAATCCCGACGCGTCGGTGCGGTGTCGTCGCAGTGTCGGCATCGGCCTTCTACCAGTCCCGGTACTTCGTGCCGTCGAGCGCCGTGCCGCCGCTTGCCGACCGCACGTCGAAGACGTTCTGCCCACCCCAGCGGGTCGCGTCAGGCTTGTCCTGGTACGACCGCAGTTCCCATTTGGTCTCCCCCGACATCGGGTCGGTGGGTATGCGGCGCAGGAACTTCACCTTGCGGCCGGAGGCGTCATTGTTGATCGACACGCCCTCAACGAGCGTCTCCAGGTCGGGCGGATACCCCTCGTTGCCTGGCTTCAGTTCCGTGGCTGGCAACTGCCCCGCCGCCGCGAGGTCGTAGTACCCGTCAATTGCCTCGCGCAGGTCGCGAAGGTTGCGGCGCAGGTCGGTTTCCTTCTGCCGCTGGATGACGACGCGCGCCAACGGCTGGATCGCCGATGCGAGAATCAGCAGGATCGTCGTGACGATGAGCAGCTCGACGAAGCTGTAGCCCCGCTCGACTCGCCACGCCGCGCTGCTCACTCGCGTCCTCCCTACTTCACCGTCACGGTGACGGGCTGGAATTGCAGAGGCGCGGCCCCTGCACCTGCCAGCGTGCCCACGCCGCTCACCGCGAGCGGGGACGTGCCTGGCGCGACCGCGTCGAACATGATGGCGGCCACCATGCCGGTACCCGACACGCCGAGCACGTCGCCGCCTCGCACCACCGCGATGTCGACCCGGCCGCCAGCCGCATCGACCTTCTGCGTGAAGGTCGCCTGCGCGCCGCCCTGGCGCATCAGGCTGCCTTCCTGCACGGTCCGCACCCGCAGCACGGCCGGATTGAACGTGATGGATAACGACACGGTTGACAGCCGCGAGGCGCCGGAAATAGAGACCGGCACCAGGTACGGTCCACCACCGGCGCGAAGCTCGGTCGTCGGCGGACTGACCAGTACTGTCGCCGGAGAAGGCGGCGTTGCCGCCGTGAGCGGGTTGCCGGGACGCATCGCCGCGGCCGGCGACTGCGTGCTTGCCGGCGGCATCTGTGGCTCTGGCGCTGCCGGCGTCACCGGCGCAGCTTGTGGATCGAGTGCCGGGAACGAGGTGATGCCGCTCGGCGCCGGCGCAGTCGGCGCAGGCGCCGGCCCGAAGATCGACGTGGTCATACCGGGAATCGGCGAACTGCCAGGCGGAATCTGCGGCGGGCCGACCGCGCCAGGCACGGGCGCACCCGGAGGCACAGGCGGGGGCGCCGGCGCCGCTGGAGGCGGCGTGGGAAGGGCCGGCGAGGCGATATTATCGCCGCCACCGAAGATCGGCGGCGGGCCGCCCACCGCCATGTTGGCCTGCGTGCCGATGTAGATGGAGCTCAGGTCCCTCGTCGTCAGCTGATGCGAGCGCACGATGCGCGGCGTGAGCAGCATCACGATGTCGGTTTGTCGAATATTCGTGTCGTTGTCGGCAAACAGCTGCTGCA
>JANNEJ010000012.1:0-2305 GCA_031378585.1 Acidobacteriota bacterium
GTCAGCGACGACGCGGAACGGGGACTGACGGGTGCCATCACTCATCGACATGCGGCGGCGGATTCGCGCCGTCAAATCGACGCAGCAGATCACGAAGGCCATGAAGATGGTCTCGTCGTCGAAGCTGCGCCGCGCGCAGGAGCGCATCGTGCGCAGCCGGCCGTACGCGCAAGAAATGCTGCGCGTCTTCAACAACCTGGCAACGCGCGTCGAGGCGTCGGCGCATCCGCTGCTGGCTGACGATCCGCAGGCTGGCCGCACGCTGCTCGTCGTCGTCAGCGCCGACCGTGGCCTGTGCGGCAGCTTCAACACCAACGTCATCAAGACCACGGTGCAGTACGTCGCCGAGCACCCGGGCGACCCGGGTCGCGAAGTGGCGCTCGCGCTGGTTGGCCGCAAGGGCCGCGATTTCTTCATGCGCCGCGGGTTCGACGTGCGGTACGAAGAAGTCGGCCTCTTTCAGAACGTCAAGTGGGCCAACGCCCAGGCCATCGCAAACACCTGCATCAAAGAGTTCCTCGGCCCCGATGTGAGTTCGGTATACCTCGTATATAACGAGTTCCGATCCGTGATCTCACAGCGGGTCGTCCTGGAGCGGCTGCTGCCTATTCCGAAGCTCGAGGTCGAGGCTGGCGCGGCGGCGGTGGATTACCTTTTCGAACCGTCGCCGGCGGCCCTGCTCGATACGCTGCTGCCGTTTCACGTGGCGGTGCAAGTCAACCGCGCGCTGCTCGAGTCGTCGGCCGCCGAGCACGCGGCCCGCATGACCGCGATGGACGCGGCCACCCGCAACGCGAAGGACATGGTCGATCGTCTCACGCTCTACATGAACAACGTGCGGCAGGCCGCCATTACCCGCGAGATCATCGAGATCGTCGCGGGCGCACAGGCGACATAACGGCAGGTGCTGGGGACTAGGGGCTCGGGGCTCGGGAAGAGCACGCAGACAGCAGCGACACAAAGCTTATGAACACCGAAAAAGTCGGCAAAGTCATTCAGGTGATCGGTCCGGTGGTGGACGTCGAGTTCGCGGACGGGCATCTGCCGGCGATCTACAACGCCGTGCGCGTCCTGTCGGAGAAGACGGCCACTTCCGAGGCGATGGACGTGGTCGTCGAAGTGCAGCAGCACCTCGGCGAGAACCGCGTGCGCGCCGTGGCGATGAAGCCTACCGAAGGCATGCAGCGCGGCATGCGGGCCGTCGACACGAACGCACCGATCATGGTGCCGGTGGGCCCCGCCACCCTCGGTCGCGTGCTGAACGTGCTCGGCGAGCCGGTGGACTTCCCCGATCGCCCGGTCGAAGCGAAGGAGCACTGGCCCATTCACCGGCCGGCGCCGACGCTCGTGCAGCAGTCGACCGAATTGAAGATGTTCGAGACGGGCATCAAGGTCATCGACTTGCTCGAGCCGTATCTACAGGGCGGCAAGATTGGCCTCTTCGGCGGCGCCGGCGTGGGCAAGACCGTCATCATCATGGAGCTCATCAACAACATCGCCATGAAGCACGGCGGCGTGTCGGTGTTTGCCGGCGTGGGCGAGCGCACGCGCGAAGGCAACGACCTCTGGCTCGAGTTCCAGGAGTCGGGCGTCATCGACATGAAGGACATGACGAAGTCGCGCGCCGCGCTCGTCTATGGCCAGATGACCGAGCCGCCGGGAGCGCGTCAGCGCGTGGGTCTGTCGGCGCTCACGGTCGCCGAGTACTTCCGCGACGCGGAAAACAAAGACGTGCTGCTCTTCATCGACAACATCTTCCGGTTCACGCAGGCCGGCTCCGAAGTGTCGGCGCTGCTCGGCCGCATGCCGTCGGCCGTTGGCTACCAGCCCACGCTGCAGTCGGAGATGGGCCAGCTCCAGGAACGCATCACCTCGACCAAGAACGGGTCGATCACCTCGGTGCAGGCCATCTACGTGCCGGCCGACGACTACACCGACCCGGCGCCGGCCACGACCTTCGCGCACCTCGACGCGACGACCAACCTCTCGCGCGCCATCTCGGAGCTCGGCATCTTCCCCGCCGTCGATCCGCTCGCGTCCAGTTCTCGCATTCTCGACGCGCGCATCATCGGCGACGAGCACTACAATGTGGCGCGCCAGGTGAAGCAGGTGCTGCAGCGCTACAAGGACCTGCAGGACATCATCGCGATCCTGGGGATCGACGAGTTGAGCGAGGACGACAAGCTGACCGTGTCGCGCGCCCGGAAGGTCCAGAAGTTCTTCAGCCAGCCGATGTTCGTGGCCGCCCAGTTCACCGGGCTCGAAGGCCGGTACGTGGAACTGAAGGACAGCATCCGGGGCTTCC
>JANNEJ010000674.1:0-2466 GCA_031378585.1 Acidobacteriota bacterium
CGGCCTGCTCGGCAGCGTGCTGACCTACTACCTGGTGACGCACAACACGATGGTGTACCGCTACGTCGAGCCCTTCTGGATGTTCGGGCTCTCGGAGTCGGCGACCTTGTGGATCGGACTGAGCGTGCTGCTCGTGGCCACCGTCTTCGTGCGCAACCTCTACTGCCGCTTCCTGTGCCCGGTGGGCGCCACGCTGGGGCTCATCTCGCTCGTCACGGTCTTCAAGATCAAGCGCTGGTCCGAATGCAGCACCTGCAAGATCTGCGAGAAGACCTGCGAGTGGGGCGCGATTGAAGGACCGAAGATCCTGGTCACCGAGTGCGTGCGCTGCGATGACTGCGAGCGCGTCTACGCCGACGAAGCGAAGTGTCCGCACTGGCGCATCCTCGACTACAAGTTGCGCAAGGGCGGAATGATTCCGCTGACGCCCGTCAGAAACTAGCCCCCAGCCCCTGTCCTTACGGCGTCGGTGGGTGGTGAATGGTCACGCGACCAATGAGGCCGCTCGAGATCCGCACCTGGTTGTCGGCGGTCACGATCACGGCCTCGACGTCCGGCAGCCGCTCCACGAGCGCCATGCCGCGTTCCGGCCCGAGGATGAAGACGCCCGTGGAGAGTCCGTCGGCCATGGTCGCGTCGCGCGCCACGATCGTCACGCTGCGGCAGCCGCGCGCGGGCTGACCGGTCGCCGGGTCCAGGATATGGTGGTAGCGTACGCCGTCCTGCTCGAAGAACCGCTCGTAGTCGCCCGACGTACTGAAGGTCGCGTCCGACACCTCCACTGACGCAAACGGCTCTCCGCCGGGCCCCCGAGGGTCCTGAATGCCAAGACGCCACGGCGTGGGACCGCTCGGACCGCCCGCGGTGCCGCCCGCATAGAGATCGCCGCCGGCCTGGATCAGGAAATCGCGAAGGCCTGCCGCGCGCAGGATCGCCACGCCACGGTCAACCGCGTAGCCTTTGCCGATGCCACCCAGGTGCACCCGCACGCCCTCGCGCGTGATGAACGCGGTGCCCGCACCGTCCTCCACGACTACCGCGCGGTAGCCCACGCGCGGCAGGCGCGCCGTGACCTCGGCAGCCGTTGGCACGCGGTTGTCCTGGTCGTGGTCGAACTTCCATACCTCGGCCAGCGCGCCAAACGTGATGTCGAATTTCCCCTCGGTCCAGGCGCTCACCTGGGCGGCGGCGCGCAGCACGCGGCGCGTGTCCTCGTGCACCGGCACCGCGGCGAGGCCGGCGGCCCGGTTCATGCGCGTCACGTCGCTGCCCTCGCGCCACACACTGAGCAACGCCTCGAGCCGTTCGAACTCGGCACCCACCGCGCCAAACGCCGCGCGGGCCGCCGGCTCGTCGGTTGTCCAGGCCGTGAGGTGCAGTTCCGAGCCCATCGCGAGCCGGCGCTCCTCGACCGAACTCGGCGCCGTCGGGGGCGGCTCGCCGCGACAGGCTGCCAGCAGTCCCAGCGCACCGGCTACAAGCGCCACGCGAATCACGGCAGGCCCCCGCATGTTGGACATATGCTAATCGGCGTCCGGCGCCCTCTCGCGCCGGTCGTCACCGGCTGATCATCCCATGCCCAAGCACCGCACGCTCTGGCCCGTCGCCGTGGTCGCGACGCTGGCTGTCACCGCGCCAAGTGAGGCCGGCGTGACACGCCTCGAGATCACGCGTCGCGAAGTCGTCTTGAACGGACGAGCCTTCGGCGCTGCGGGTCCGTACGAGAAGCTCAGTGGCACGGTCCACTTCGCCCTCGACCCGAACGCACCGCGCAATCTCGGCATCGTCGACTTGCCGCTCGCGCCTCGGAACCCTCAGGGCCTCGTGGAGTTCTCCGCCGACTTCTACCTGCTCAAGCCCGTGGACCCGGCGCGCGGCAACGGGCGCCTGTTCTACGAGGCCGGCAACCGCGGCACCAAGCGCATTCTGCCGGTGTTCCAGGGCGGACTCGGCGCCGACGATCCCACCAGCGCCGCCGATTTCGGCAACGGCGCGCTGATGCAGCAGGGCTTCACGCTGTTGTGGATGGGATGGCAGTGGGACGTGCCGGCTGGCCGCATGCGCATGGCGATTCCGGTGGCGACCGACGCTGGTCGCGCCATCACGGGCCTCGTGCGCGGCAACTTCATTCCCGGCGCCAACGCCACGGTGGCCTCGGTGGCCGACCGCGGCCACGACGCCTACCCCGTCGTCGATCCCCAGAGTGCCGACCACGTCATGTACGTGCGCACGCTCCCGGCCGACGCCCCAGCCGTCGTGCCGCGAGCCCGCTGGCGTTTCAACGGCCCAGCCACGGTCACCCTTGATGGCGGCTTCGAGGCCGGGCGCATCTACGACGTCGTCTACCTTGCGCGCGATCCGCGCGTGGTCGGGGTGGGCCTGGCCGGCACGCGCGACCTCATCAGCTTCTTCAAACACGCGACGGCGGCCGGCGGCAATCCCTCGCCTGGCCTCCGTCATGCGATT
>JANNEJ010000046.1:0-6578 GCA_031378585.1 Acidobacteriota bacterium
CGAGTCCAAGGCCGCGCGTTGCAGACAGACTCGTCCGGTTGGCCTTGTCGAAGCTCGTCTTGAAGATCAGGCCGGCGCCGATCCGGTCGGCGATCTCGCGCAGCGCGTGCGCCATTTCGAGCGCGTGCGCCCGGCTCTCCATCTGGCACGGGCCGGCAATGAAGGTGAGCGGCAGCGTCTGGCCGATGCGCACGGTGCGACCTCCGGCGACAGCCACTTCGACGATCGGATTCGGCGCCGACACGGCGGGACTCATAGGCACGGCTTTCTGGCGGGACGCTGCCCGCGCGCGGACCTAGCGCAGTCCGGCACGCAGCAGGTCATGCATGTGGATGAGGCCGATCGGCCTCTCACCCGAGACAACGAAGAGCACGGTGACGCGCGGAGGATGTTCGGTCATGGCGCGCAGCGCCTCGCCCGCCAGGGCGTCGGGCCCGATCGTGCGAGGACCGCGGGTCATGACCTCGACGGCCGGTCGCGTGAGCAAGCCGTCACTGATCTTGCGGCGCAGGTCACCGTCGGTGACGACGCCGGCCAGCGTGCCGTCGGTCGCGAGGACGCCGACGCAGCCGAAGCCCTTCGCGCTCATGACGCGGATGGCCTCGGCCATGAGCGCGTCGTGCGGCACGAGCGGACAGTCATCGCTGCCGTGCATCAGGTCGGCCACCTTCGCCAGCGCCGCGCCCAGCGTGCCCCCAGGGTGGAAGGCGACGAAATCCGACGCCGTGAATCCGCGCCGCTCGAGCAGCGCCACGGCCAGCGCGTCACCGAGTGCCATTTGCAGCGTCGTCGAGGTGGTGGGCGCCAGAGTCACGCCGCAGGCCTCGGGGGCATCGGGCAGCCGCAGCACGATGTCGGCCGCGCGGCCCAGCATCGAGTCTGGCTGCACCGTGACGGCGATGAGCGGAATGCCGAAGCGGCCGCAGTAGGCCACCACGTCGGCCATCTCCTTGGTCTCGCCGGAATTCGACAAGGCGATGACCGTGTCGTTGGTCGTGATCATGCCCAGGTCGCCGTGGCTGGCTTCGGTGGGATGCACGAATTGGGCGGGCGTACCGGTGGATGCGAGCGTCGCGGCGATCTTACGGGCCACGTGTCCGCTCTTCCCCACGCCACAGAGCACCGCACGGCCGCGGTCGGTGTGAGCCGCGAGCCGCTCGACGGCGCGGGTGAAGCCATCGTCGAGCACGTCGGCGAGCGCCCGCAAGCCGGCAATCTCTACGTCGATGACCCGGCGGGCCACCGCGAGCGCGGCGTCAGCGGCCACGCGCGAGACGGTCATGCACGAGGTCCAGAGGAAGCGGGCGAAGGCCCGGCGCAGTCACGGCGCCATTATGTGCGCGGCATGGCGGGAGCCGCAACCGTGGCGGTGAGCGCCCGCACGAATTCGGCGGGAGCCTCTTCGTGAGGCCAATGCCCGGCCGTCTCCAGGCCCGTCGTTCGGGCATGTGGAAGCGCGCGCTGCCAGCGGGCGAGGAAGTGCGGCCGGAAGGCGGAATCGCGCATGCCCCAGATGAGATGGGTGTCCACCTGCGCCAGACGGGTGCGCCGCTGCCACAACCGGTCGAAGAAGGCGCTCGACGCGAGCAGCGACTGGGCCAGCGCGAAGAGCACGAGGTCTCGTGAGCCGGGGTCGGGGAAGACGGCGAGATACTGAGCGTGAATCGCCGACGTGAGCCGGCGACGGTCGGCGTAGGCCGAGGGCATGAGGATGCGCTGCGAGGCGTTGACGCGGCGATAGAGCCAACGTCCGAGTGCGCTTCCCGCGAGACCGGCCTTGCGGCGCATGACGGGGTCGTCGGCAAACGACCACATCCACGAGTTGACGACCACCAGATGCCCGAGGCGCTCAGGATGGTCGAGCGCCCAGTCGAGCGCAATGGGCCCGCCGAAGTCGTGCACCACGAGGGTCAGGGGACCGGTGGGGCACACAGCGGCCATGAACGCCCGGAAGCGGGCGGCGTGGTCCTCGGGCCGGTAGCCGGCTGTGGCGGGCCGCTCGGACAGGCCGAAGCCGAGGTGGTCCAGAGCCACGACCCGATGGCCGGCGCGCAACTCCGCGATCACGTGGCGCCACTCGAAACTCCAGGTAGGGGTGCCGTGCACGAGCACCACCAGCGGGCCCGTGCCTTCGTCCACGTAGTGCAGGCGGGCGCCGTCGATGGTGACCTTGCGTGGCGGGTAGGGCCAGGCGGCCCGATCGAGCCACGACGGCGTCTGCATGGGTATGTAGTCAAGCACGATTGACGAGATGTGGTCAAGCTGGCTTGACGAAGAGTGGCGGCTGGCCCATCATGGACGCCGTGGCCAGCCCGACCCCGCGACGCGCCTCCACCCCGCGCCTGGGGCTCGGCCCCTTGCTCTTCGACTGTGCCCGGCTGCTCGACGCCGTCGCGCAGACCGACGTGAACCGCGAAGCCGGTCGTCGCCTGCTGACCCCGGCGCTCGTACGGCTGCTGCCGTACTTGAATCGGGACGGCATCCGGCCTACCGAGCTGGCCCGCCGGGTGGACGTGAGCAAGCAGGCCGTGGGCCAGTCGCTGCGCGAGCTCGAGCTGATGGCGCTTGTGGAGCTCGTGAGCGATCCCGCTGACGGCCGCGCCAGGCTCGTGCGGCTCACGTCGGCCGGGCTGGCCGCGTTCGATCACGGCCGGGACGTGCTGGGGTTCTACGAGGCGGAACTTGCGGCGCGGGTGGGGCCCGGACGGATTCGCGCGCTCCGCGATGCCCTCGGGCGCGTCCACGCGGTGCTCGAGTCGTGGACGGCCCAGGGCGCGCCGCGCCGCGAGGCGCCGCCTGGACGGCGACGTGGCGCCCGTCCCCCCGCGCGTCGCTAGTAGAATGTCCCCTTCCGGAGGAATCCATGCGCAGCAAGCCTCTCGCCTCTCGCCTCGTCCTTGGCCTCGTCGCCGCGGTCGCCACCGTGTCCCTGTCGGCGCAAATGCAGCCGACGCCCAATCGCAAGGCCGGCGAAGGCGAGGGCCCGTTTGACCGCATGGTCATTCGGGGCATTACCGTCATCGACGGCACGGGGGCGCCGCCGCGCGGCCCCATGGACGTCGTGGTCGAGCAAGGCCTCATCAAGGAAGTGTCGAGCGTAGGCTTTCCGAAAGTGCCCATTGGCGACCGGCGTCCGGCCAAGGGCACCAAGGAATTCGATGGCACGGGCATGTATCTGATGCCCGGCTTCGTCGATGCGCACGTGCACTGCGGCGGCGGCCAGGCCAACAACCCGGAATACGTCTACAAGCTGTGGCTCGCCTCGGGCGTCACGACCGTGCGCGGCGTGCCGTGCGGCTCGATGGACTGGGATCTCGCGCAGCGCGAGCTCAGCGCCAAGAATCAGATCGTGGCTCCGCGCATCTTTGCCTACCACCGTCCGTTCAGCGGGGAAGGCTGGGACCGCACGAAGCCGCAGACGCCCGAGACGGCGCGCGAGTGGGTGCGCTTTGCCGCCAAGAAGGGTGTCGATGGCCTGAAGCTCGGCGCGCACGACCCCGAGATCATGGAAGCGCTGCTCGACGAGGCGAAGAAGTTCAATCTCGGTTCGACCGCGCACCTCGACCAGATGGGTGTGGGCCGCATGACGGCGCTCGACGCGTCGCGGCTGGGCCTGGGCGCGATGACCCACTACTACGGCCTCTTCGAGTCGCTCTTCAAAGACACGAGCATTCAGCCGTACGCGTCGGACATCAACTACAACGACGAGCAGCACCGCTTTGGGCAGGTGGCGCGCAACTGGGATCGCATCCACCCGCGCGGCAGCGAGAAGTGGAACGCGCTCATCAAGGAATGGGTCGACAAGAAGTTCATCATCGACCCCACGATGACCATCTACTCGGCCGGCCGCGACGTGATGCGCATGCGCAATGCCGACTGGCACGACCAGTACACGATCCAATCGCTGTGGGATTTCTATCAGCCCAACCGCTACGCGCACGGCGCCTACTGGTTCGACTGGACCACCGAAGACGAAGTGGCGTGGAAGAAGTTCTACCAGGTGTGGATGGACTTCGTCGTCGACTTCAAGAACGCCGGCGGCCGCGTCACGACCGGCTCGGATTCTGGTTTCATCTACCAGACGTATGGCTTCGGCTACCTGCTCGAACTCGAGATGCTGCAGGAAGCCGGCTTCCATCCACTCGAGGTGATTCGTTCGGCTACCTACTACGGCGCGCAGGCGCTGCACGAACCCAAGGGCAAGCCGATTGAGTTCGGCCTGGTCCGCGCCGGCCTCAAGGCCGACTTCGTCATCACCAAGCAGAACCCGCTCCAGAACTTCAAGACGCTCTACATCACCGGTGCCGTGCGCCTGAACGAGGCCAACAAGCCCGAGCGGGTCGGCGGCATCGACTTCGTGATGAAAGACGGCATTCTGTACGACGCCAAGAAGCTCGCGGCCGACGTGGCGGCCATCGTGGCGGCGTCAAAGAAGGGGCCGCGCGCGACGTCGCAGCAGCGATAGGCGATGAAGACATTCACGACGTGGCTGCTGCGGCTGGTCAGCGTAGCGGTGCTCGTTGCGGGCGCCGGCTTGGTCTATCTCTTCGCGCGCTATCCGGCCGTGCCCCCTGCAGACGCTGTGCGCATCGAGCCCACGCCAGAGAAACGTGCGCGTGGAAAGTACCTGTTCGACCATGTCTCGCTGTGCGTGGACTGCCACTCCACGCGCGACTGGTCCAAGTACGCCGGGCCAATCATGTCAGGCACTATCGGCAAGGGCGGGGAACTGTTCGGCACCGCGATGGGCCTGCCGGGCGACTTCTACGCCCGGAACATCACCCCGGCGGCACTGGGCGACTGGACCGACGGCGAGATCGTGCGCGCGATGACCACGGGCGTGAGTCGCGACGGCGAGCCGCTCTTCCCGATCATGCCGTATCCGCGCTACGGGCAGATGGCGATAGACGACGTGGAGGCCATCGTGGCGTACCTGCGCACGATTCCAGGTATTGCCAACACAGTGCCGGCACACACGTTCACGTTCCCGATGGGGCTTGTGACGCGCACGATTCCGGCGCCCGCGCGCTATTCGACCCGGCCGTCGCCGAGCGACGCGGTGGCCTACGGCGGGTACCTGACCAACGCCGCCGCGTGCACCGACTGCCACACGCCGCAAACGCAAGGGGAGCCCATTGCGGGCTTGGCGTTTGCCGGTGGCACCGAGTTTCCGTTACCCGGCGGCGGCTACGTTCGCGCGGCCAACATCACGGCCGATGCCGGCACGGGCATCGGTACCTGGACCGCGCAACAGTTCGTGGACAAGTTCACGGCCATGGCCACGGCGCCCGACCAGCTGCTGACCACGGCCGACGACAAGCGCAAAGGCACCGTGATGCCGTGGCGGGCCTACGGCGGCATGACCCGCGACGACCTGGGGGCGATCTACACGTACCTGCGGTCGATCCCGCCCGTTGTACACCGCGTCGAGAAGCACGGCGACAGGCGGCTTGCGAAGTAGTCGTTTTTCTCGCGCGCTTGGCGACCGCGACGCCTAGTTGCCGCCGCGTCCCGCTTTACGGGCTTCTTCGTCCTGGTACTCGATTTCCTTGCCCGAGCGCGTCTCGATGATCGTCAGCGTCGTGCGCACGATGTCCTTGCCGAGCTCGAGCACGATGGCCTGTTCCTTGCCGTCCTTGTCCTTGAAGCCAATCGTGAAGAAGTGCTTTCGTTTCTTCGAGAAGAGCAGCCAGGGGGTCACCAGGATGGCCGCGCCAACGCGGCGTCCGGCCTTCTGCCCGTACTCGAGGCCCGTGATGTTCGTGCAGAGGATCATCAGCGACGGCCCTTGCCGCGTTCTGGCGTGAACACCATCTGGGCTTCGGTCGTGGTGTCGAGATTGCCCTCGGCCTTTTCCTCGATCCCGGCAATGGTGCCGCCGACGTACTCCGCCTTCTTGCTGTCCACCGCGCCCACTGTGACACCGGCCGCTATCACGGCCAGCAGCACGGCCGCCGTCGCGCGTGCATACGTCTTCATGGCTGCCTCCCGCGTTGCGTCCGGCAACGCTGTCTGCATGATAGCGGCGCTTCCGGTGGCGCGCCACGGCCATCTTGGCATCGGCGGGTTTGACGCGTAGCATGGCGGACGTGGCATTCGAACTCTTCGTCACGGGCGGCACGCTCGTCACCTCGACCGGCTTGCGTCAGGCCAGCATCGCCGTTCGCGGCGGGCGCATCGCCGAGATACTGCCGCCAGAGGTCCGCGTCGACACGGTCGACACCATCGACGCCTCGGGCTTGCACCTCCTGCCTGGAGTGATCGACACGCACGTGCACACGCGGCACCCGGGCGTGCCCGAACGCGAAGACTTCCTGTCGGGCACGTCGGCGGCCGCGGCCGGCGGCATCACGACGATCTTCGAGATGCCCATCTCGAAACTGCCCGTGAACTCCGGCGAGTCGCTCGCCAAGCGCGCCGAGCTCCTGCAGCCCACGGCCATGATCGACTACGCGCTCTACGGCGGGGCCGGGCACGAGAACCTCGAGACGCTCCACGAGCAGGCCGAGGCGGGCGCCATTGCGTTCAAGACGTTCCTGCAACCCCCACCGCCTACCCGGCTCGACGAATTCTATGGC
>JANNEJ010000067.1:0-2623 GCA_031378585.1 Acidobacteriota bacterium
ACGGTTCCCGAGTCGGTAGCCGTTGTCGTTTCGGCCGAGCCGGACCGTGGATCCAAAATCGGCGGCTCACCCCCACGGCAGTACTTGCCCCAGATACGTGACGCCTGGCAGCACTGAGAAGGTCCCGATCCAATGTGCATCGGATATTCGATCCGCATGCCGGCCATCGTCGCGTCGACCGAGCCGGTCGGGAGGCCGACCCCGCCATTCAACAAAAGCCATTGACGAGGCTCCTGCGTATCGAGAACGGAATACATGCCACGCAGCTCGATGTCACCAATCCCGTCGGTGCGCTCGGCGAAGCGTTCTCCTTCCCTGGTCGCGTGGTTCATGTCCTTGCGGATGTATGGGAGCAACGCCATGAGCGTCAGCGTATCGGTCGGGGCATACATCACCATCCCCATGTGCATCTGCATCGACATGTCGGTGGGAGCGGCAAAGTAGTGTTCGAGGGTCGTCGCCTCGGTGGTGTCGTTGGTTCCCACGAGGCTGCCGTCCATCGAGTCCATCATGAACTGATATCCGACCATCCATTTGCCGGCCTGCCCGGTCATGACGTCGAAGGGCACCAGGCCTGGTGCGCCCATCATTTCAGTCATGCCCGCAGCCTGCCGCGCCCCCTGCGAGGCGCTGCCGGCTGGCGTCATCGTGGTCATCGGTGCCGCCGGTGCCGGTGCCTCCTGCCGAGGCGGCGCAGATTGCGCTCGGACTGGCGGGTGGATGGCCAGGGACAAGGCCACGGCAAGGGCCGAGCGAATCACGAGGTGCGTGGGCGTGCCATGGCTCATGGTCGATTCCCGCCGTGTGGCTTCAGCGCGTGTCCGCTGGTGCGTCTGGGGTAAGCGGTCCCGACGAAGGTCTCCATGACAGGCGGGCCGCGTGGCCGGGGTCACGTCACGAACGTCGAAGGCTGGTTCTGCTACCTCTACCAATTCATCATCCCCCCGGTCATCATTCGGCCGCCGCCGAAGACCAGAACGAGCAACAAGACGACGATGACCGTTCCGATGACGATCGCGACGGTATTGGTGTTGTTGGTGTTGCTGTTGTTCACGAGACACTCTCCTTCGGCGTGACCCAATCCACGATTAATGCGAGTGCGGCCTTCGTGATGACGGACGAAGGACCCTGACACAGCCTGTCAAGTCACCGTTCCACAGCGGGCAGCAACGGCGCTGTCTCCAAGTGCACACTGTGCCCTTTGGTACAGCCACGCTTGCAGTGACACGTCACTGTTGCAGGTCAACCGGTGGAATCGGCGGGGTGTCGCCTGCGCAAGCGCCGCAATGTCGCACGACACCAATCTGAATCAGTGGAAGGGCAAAGACCATGAGCTGTTGTAGTGACGTGATGGAACCGATCGCCGCGTCGGCGTGTTGCACCCCCAGAGACACCGTGGCTCACGCCGCCCAGGCGATGCGATCATCGGGCTGCGGCTGTGCGCCCGTGGTCGAGGACAAAGAGCACCTCAAGCTCGTAGGCGTCGTCACCGAACGAGACATATGCTGCAGCGTGGCGGCCGATGACCGCCAGGCGTCCGACGTACGCGTGGACGAGATCATGCGGCCGCCGTCCACGTGTTGTGGCGCTGATGAGCCGATTGCAGGCGCACGAAAGGCACTGCACGAGCATCGCGCGACGAGCCTGCCGGTCGTGGACAGCGCCGGAGGGTGCTGCGGTACCGTCAGCAGCCACCGTCTGGGATAGACGTCGAGCACCAAGCAAGTCCGAGGCTCCTTCGTGCCAATGCCAGACCCTTCCGCGTCACGTCCAATCGCTGCCGCGGCCACCGTGGCCCCTGCCGCTCTTGTCGGCGGCGAGCACGAGGGTCACGCCGGACCTGCCGCGCCACCCGCCCTGTCCCCGGATGTCGCGCACGAGATGGGCCACGGCGGCGGCCAGGACCTCTCGGCCATGGTGCGCGACATGCGCAACCGGTTCTGGATCTGCCTGATCTTCACAGTGCCGCTCTTCGTCTACTCGCCAATGGGGATGTTCACCCCGCCCGCCCCACCATTTGGCCTCGACCTCAACGTGTGGCTGTTCGGCTTCGCCACGCTCGCGATCGTGTATCCGAGCTGGCCCTTCTTCGTCGCGGCCTGGCGCGCAGTCAGGAAGGGCACCCTGGGCATGGCGGCGCTGATCGTGTTGAGCGTCGGCACCGGCTATCTCTTCAGCGTAGGCGCCACCTTCGTCTTCAAGGGAGACGGACAGTTCTACGAGGCGGTTGCCGTCCTGCTGGTGTTCATTCTGCTCGGCCATTGGCTGGAAATGCGTGCGCGCGCCGGTGCCTCGTCTGCCATCACGGCGCTGATGAACCTCACGCCGGCGACGGCCGCGGTGATCCGCGACGGAGCCGAGACGGAAGTGCCGACGGCCGAAGTGCTGGCGGGCGAGACGGTCGTGATCCGGCCAGGCAACAAGATTCCTGTCGATGGCACGGTGGAGTCCGGCGAATCGCTGGTCGACGAGTCGATGCTCACCGGCGAGTCGATGCCGGTGAAAAAGGGGCCGGGCGCCACGGTGATCGGCGCGACGATCAACAAGAGCGGCAGCTTTCGTTATAAGGCGACGAAAGTCGGCGCCGACTCGGCGTTGGCGCAAATCGTAAAACTGGTGCAGG
>JANNEJ010000126.1:0-7816 GCA_031378585.1 Acidobacteriota bacterium
GTTGGCGCCGATCGGCCCTCGTTCGGGCAGGGTGAAGGCGCCGCCGTAATTCTCGCAGAGGTAGCCGCGCGCCGGGCCATTCCTGAGCTCGACGCGGATCTTGACGCCGCGGGGGATCACCGCGCACTCACCAGGCTCGAGGTCGATGATGCCGAACTCGGTCCACACGCGCAGCTCGCCCTGCTGCGGCACAAACAGCAGCTCGCCGTCGGCGTTGTAGAAGTACTCGTCGGTCATCGACTGCGTGACGAGGTAGACGTGGGTGCCCATGCCGGCCTGCGTGTCGGCATCACCCGCCGTGGTGAGGGTGCGCACGCCCTGCAGGAAGGTCAAGGGCTCGTCGGGGATGGCGGGCGGATCCCAGCGCATCGGCGCAATGGGCACGTCCACCTCGTGACACGGCGCGGTGCGCCATAGACCGATGTCGGCTTTTTCGAAGCGGCCGAAATGCGCCACCGTGGGACGAATGCGATAGAGCCACGAGCGCTCGTTGCTGGCCCGCGGCGCCGTGAAGGGCGATCCGCTCAACTGCTCGGCGTAGAGGCCGTAGGCGCACTTCTGGGGGGAGTTGCGGCCCACCGGCAGCGCGCCTGGCAGCGCCTCGGTCTCGAACCCGTTGCCGAATCCCGACATGTAGCCCGGTGTGAGGGTGCTCATCGATTGGCCTCCAGCATGCGCGAGTCACTCGTCGAGATCGACATGAATCTCGTCGTTCTCGACCCTGGTCGGGAAGGTTCTGAGGTAGGTGGTCGTCATGCCGCCGTCGGCGGCGCCAGTGCGGATGTCGAACAGCGCGAAGTGCAGCGGGCACTCGATGAAGCCTTCGACGAAGCAGCCGTCAGAAAGCGATGCGCCTTGATGGGGACACGTATCGCTCGTGGCGAAGTACCCGTCGTGAAGCCGATAGACGACCAGGTGCCGGCCGCCGCACTCTGCGGCCACCACGTCGCGCTGGTCGAGCGCGGACACCTTCGCGGCAAACGTCCAGGCCATCTACGTGGCCGGCTCCGCCTTCAACACGCCGCGCCGGATCTGGTCTTCTTCGATCGACTCGAAGAGCGCCTTGAAGTTGCCCTCGCCGAAGCCGTCATCGCCCTTGCGCTGGATGAACTCGAAGAAGATCGGACCGATGGCGGTCTGGCCGAAGCGCTGCAGCAGGATCTTCGTGAAGCCGCCTTCGACCACACCCTCGCCGTCGATGAGGGCGCCGGTCTTGGCGAGACGTATCAGGTCCTCGCCGTGTCCAGGAAGCCGCCGATCGATGCGCGAGTAGTAGACCGGGTTCGGCGCGGGCATGAACTCGACGCCGCGTGCCAGCAGCGTCTCGATGGACGCATACAGGTCGGTTGAGCCAAGCGCGATGTGCTGAATGCCTTCGCCGCCGTACTGTTCCAGGTACTCTTCGATCTGGCCTCGTTCGCCCGCGTCTTCGTTGATCGGGATGCGGATCTTGCCGTCGGGGCTGGTCATGGCGCGCGAGTGCAGCCCGCTCATCTTTCCGGCGATGTCGAAATAGCGAATCTGCCGAAAGTTGAACATTCGCTCGTAGAACCCCGCCCACTCCTCGAGCCGGCCGCGATGCACGTTGTGGGTCAGGTGGTCGATGTAGGACAGGCCCGTCCCGATCGGTTGCGGATCCTTGTCGCCGAGCCACTCGAAGTCCACGTCGTAGATCGAGCCTTTCGCGCCGTAGCGGTCCACCAGATAGATGTGCAAGCCGCCGATGCCCTCAATGGCGGGAATATCGAGTTCATTCGGGCCCGTGGCGGACCGCACTGGCTTCGCGCCGAGTGAGAGCGCGCGGTCGTAGGCGTGCTGCGCGTCCACGACCCGGAACGCCATAGCAGGCGCGGATGGCCCGTGCTTGGTGGCGAACTCGGCGGCAAACGACCCCGGCTGCGCGTTCACAATCAGATTGATGCCGCCCTGTCGGTAGAGCGTGACGTCCTTCGATCGATGCTTCGCTACCGGCACGAAGCCCATGGTGCGGAACAAGTGGTCGAGCTTGCTCGGGTCGGGATGGCAGAACTCGACGAACTCGAAGCCGTCGGTGCCCATCGGGTTCTCGGCCGAGATGACCGGCGGTTCGGCGTCGTGTGGAAAGGGTCCCATGGCGTGGCTCCAGAATAACGGTCAGGGTTGTGACAGAACGAGCGAGCGCAGTTCCTCGGCTGGTTCGCGAAACGAGCACGATCCGAATCCGGCGAGATGCTCGCCCCGCGTGGCGTGCAGCAGCGCGTTCGGGAATTCCAGATCGCCCCAGCGAACGGCGTCGTCGGCAAAGGTCAGCGACGCGAGGTCCGCCAGCAAGAGCACCCGTTCGGCGACGGCCGCGGATTGGCCCGCCTGCAGTGCCGCGGTGGCGAGCAACACGTTCAGGTATCCGTACATCGGCGCGTCCTGCGAGTGCGCGTCGTAGGTGAGGCGATAGGGACCCCGGACCGCGTGGTGCAGGCCGGCGGTGGCCTTGAACCTCACGCCCGCGAGCAGCGCGGCCTGAAGGAATGCCACGACCGCGCCCGCGTCGGGAAACGCCGCTGCGGTGATGCCGCCCGTGCGGATTTTCGCGCCAAGCCCGCGCGCGGCAATGCGCGTCATCCACTCGGCCACGTCCTCGCTCGCGGGAATCTCGACAAACACGGCGCACGACGTCGCTGCGCGTTCGGCCAGCCAGTCTATGCCGGCAAGACAGGTCGGCTTGCACTCGACCGCGTCCACGACGGCCCGGCCTGCCGCCGATGCATTGAAGGCGGCGATGGACGCCAGGTCGGCGTCGGACTCGCCGGCGACCAGCGCGCTCAGCCGCCACTCTGCCGACGGTGTGGCGAGCGCCGCCTGCTCCGTGGCCAGTTCCGGCAACCGCCCAGCCGGCACGACGAAGCGTCCGAGCATCCACGCATCCGGCCCATCAAGTGCCGCCGCGTACTCCGCGACGGCCTGGCGCAGGTCGAGTCCGGCCGGTGGGAAGAGTCCGGCGTAGTCCACAACGCTCCGGAGCAGAGTGGTCGCGCTGGCTGGCATCGTGCTCGCGTGCGGTGTGGTCACAGTGGTACTGACGACCAGCCTATGGCGTTAGGATTGATAGATCCATTACCATTTTTCCGTTTAATCAATAGCCGACACCTCATGATCAACCTGCCCCGGCTCGAGCTTCGTCACCTGCGGTACTTCTCGGCCGTGGCTGAGGACCTGCATTTCGGCCGAGCGGCGACCCGGCTTGCGCTGTCGGCGCCGTCACTCAGCACGCAGATTCAGCAGCTCGAGACCATCGTTGGCGCCCGTCTCTTCGACCGGCACAGCCGGCGCGTCGTGCTCACCGACGCCGGGCGGGTGCTGCTCGACTCCGCGGGGCGGATTTTCAGAGATGTCGACGCCGCCGTCGTGGCGACGCGTCAAGCCAATGCCGGACAGACGGGCGAATTGCGCGTGGGATTCGGGCCCACGCTGATGCTCTCGACCCTGGCCCAGGTGGTGCGGACCTATCGAAACCGCCATCCCGGGGTGCACATCGAGCTGCGGGAACTGGCCACGGCCGAGCAGATTGCCGCCTTGCTGCGCGGCGACCTCGACCTGGGCTTCGTGCGGGGCGCCGAAGCCGATCCGCGTCTGCACGTCGAGCCCTTCGCGCGGGAACCGCTCCTCATCGCCTTGAACCGGGACCATGCCCTGGCGCGTGCCGCGCGCGTGCCCGTGTCCGCGCTGGCGCAGGAGCCGTGGGTGCTCTTCCCACGCGCCATCGCGCCGCTGCTGCACGAGGCCGTCATGCGCCTGTGCCGCACCGCCGGGTTCAGTCCCACGGTGGTGCAGGAGAGTCGCGAGGTCTACACCACGGTGGGACTCGTGGGTGCGGGCGTGGGCGTGACGATTGTGCCGGCGACCGTGCAGCGGATGTCGTGGAAAGGCGTGGTCTACAAGCCGATTGCCCGTGCCTCGGTGCAACTCTCGATGGTGCGGGCCAGTGGCGCCGTGCGTCCGGTGGTCGACGCGTTTCTGACGGTCGCGAGAACCGCCGCCGTGCGGCAGGCCTGACCGAGCGCTATGGCGATGAGCCAACGGCTCGCGGCCGGGGACGCGGTGCAGACCCCCTACGGCAAGGGCGTCGTGCTCGAGGTGCGGAACCGCGGCCGGCTGCTCGTGCAGATCCAGCAGCGCGCGCTGGTCGTCGAGGAGACGACGGTGACCGCGCTGGCGCGCCCGCCCCGCACGGTGCCCTCAGCCCCGCCTGCCTCTGACCTGTCCGCGCCGCTGCGGCACGCATCGAGCGAGGTGGACCTGCACGGGATGATCGTCGAGGAAGCCCTCGCCCGCGTTGACGACGCGCTCGACGCGGCGATGCGGGCCGGGCTCGCCGAGGTGCGGTTCATCCATGGGCGGTCCGGCGGGCGGATCCGCGGCGCGCTGCATCAGCGGCTCCGCGCCATCATCACGGTGCGCGGCTTCCGCCTGGATCCGCGAAACCCCGGCGTGACGATCGTGACGCTGTGATGGACTGCGCGAAAGCCCGGTGCGTTACGCGTAGCGGACCGTCAGGTATAGCGGTGAGCGTCTCACGGACGCGGTCGCCGCGCCGCTGGCCAGCCCAGCTGCCTCACACGAAGCTGGTCGCCCACTCCGCAAACCGCATCCAGGGCCGCGTGGACATCAGCGCCAGCCTCGCCACATAGCTCACGATCAGGCATAGGCTTCCGGCAAGGAACACTGAGTTCAGCCGACCATGGCGACGGCGTTCGAGCGCCACGCACGCGAGCGCGATCGCCGCTGGAACCCCAAAGAACCACAGCGGTCCAATCGCCTGCAGCGCCGGAATCTGGATGCGGGCCAGCGCGGGCGGCAGGAAGTTGAGCGCGGTCAGGAGCATGAGACTCTTGTGCGCCGCCGGCTTGCGCCGATAGTAGATCGCGCCCCCGAACAGCAGCGCAAACATCACCAGGTCGGACACTGGCACGACCAGAAACGACAGGGGCGGGATGCCCGGTGGTGTCGATGCGGCCCCGTACTTGGCGGCGCGAAGCGCCGTCGGCAGCCCCGTCGCGATGATGAGCACCGCCAGCCCGATTGCGCCGTATCCAAGACGCTGGTGCAGCCGGACGCGCTTGGCGGAGATCAACGCCACCTGTGCGACAAACAACCCCACCCACAGGGTCATCATCAGCCCGTGAACGTGCACGAGGAACGACGGGAGCGGCGCCACGACCAACCCTCTGGCGTAGTAGGTGGGACCGAAGCCGATGAGGATGATGCTCGGAAACGCGACCGCGGCAATCAGGAACAGCCGGCGGTCGAACTGACGCCGCGCCGCAACTTCGCTCATCGGGCAACTCCTGCAGGGACGCTTGCGATGCGGGTCCAAGAGGCGGCGAGACGAATGCCGGGAGTCAGGGCCAACGGTGCGTGACTATACAGGCTGGGCGGCTGTGGGAACAAGACTAGAGTCTACGAGGCCGCCGCGAGGAACCGTCACCGTTTCAGGCGTCTCGGGATCCGAAGGATGACAAGTTCCCGGGCCATCCTGCACGCCGTCTGATCAGCCCGGTGATGGCACGGCTGGGTGCTACGACTCGCACCCCGAGCCGGGCAGCATCAACGAGCTGGACGCCCGCAACGCCAGGGCGCCGCCTGGCCCTTGCCAGGCCTGACATGTACATTTAGACTCGTGAAATGGACATCTCAGTCACCGACTTCAAGCAGCGCTGCCTGAAAATCATCCGCCAGGTCGAGCGTACCGGGGCGCCGGTGGCGATCACGCGCCGGGGCCGGGTCGTCGCACAGCTGCGCCGGCCTGGGCCGCCGCAGTCGGTCGCGGAGTTGCCAGTCTGGAAGCGGCTGCGCGCGGCGGGGGGCCGGTTACTGGCGAAGCCAGCGGAGTCGATGGTGACCGACGAGGAGTTCGAGGCGCTGCGGTGACGGTGCTGCTCGACACCCACGTCTGGGTGTGGTGGCTGACCCCCCGCTCGCCGTTGTCGCGCCGCGAGCGCGACACGCTCGACCTGCTGGCCGCGCGCCGCGAAGTGTGCCTGTCGGCGATCAGTCTCTGGGAAGCGCAGATGCTCCACCGCAAGGGCCGCCTCGAGGTGCCGTTCTCGTTTGCGGACTGGCTCGAACAGGCGGCCGACGAACGTATGCTTCGGGTCTTACCGCTCGATACGCAGGTGGTGTTGGCCCTCGATGCGTTGCCGGATTCTCTCCATGGCGATCCGGCCGACCGGCTCATTGTCGCGACGGCCAGAGCGCATTCGCTTCCGCTGGCCACGCGAGACGGGGCGATTCGCCGCTCTCGGGCCGTGCGCGTCTGGAAGGCGTGAACTGCTCTGGGGCGCGCTCGTCGTTGATCACGCCTTCCGCGACTGATGTGCCCGGCGGTTCACACGACGATGACGCGCGTGGCCGCGGCCACGCATTCGCGCGCTCCCTCGATCGCCCGCATCGCGACCGTGGCGTCGTACTGCTCGGTAGGGATGAAGTCGATGTCGCCGCAGAAGGAGAATTCCCGCTCCTTGCGCAGCCACGCCGACGTGACGGCGACGCGGTCGAGCTCCGCGGCCGAGATCGACGGAACGCGGGTTGCGTGCTCGCGCAGCAGGGCGCCGACGTCGTGCCAGTGTGGCGGCTCGACGCCGACCTGACGCAGGATCCCCTTGAGCGCCAGCTCGACGATCTCCTGCGCCTCGCGCACCACGTCCGAGTAAGCATCGGCATCGTAGAGCACCGTGAGGATCGCGAGTCGCACTCGCGCCTTCGTCAAGTAGCTCTGGGCGAGCGAGACGTTGGTCACAGCTCGAAGACCTCGCCGGGGACATAGTCTGGCTTGAGATCCCAGAACCACGCGTTGCCACGCCAGACCCGTCGAGCGCCGAGCGCCGTCAGCCGGGTGCGCAGCCGTTCCAGCACGGCCGCGAAGAACCCGTCGCGGTCAAACAGAATGCGGGCGTCTTCGACCATGTCGAGGAAGAGCGGACTGCCCGCCGCGGCCTCGGCCGGCGACTTGAACACGGGCGAACACGAGACGGCCGGGGTACCCAGACTTCCCTGAGCCACCAGGGCGGTCTCGAGCGCGGCGAACTCCGTGACCCGCGCCACCCGCCCGTGGGGCAGGCCGTCGGCCACGACCAGGAGGTCGAGGTCGGAATCGGCACGGGCCGAGCCGCGGCCCCGCGAGCCGAACACCACGAGCGCCACGAGGCGACCGCCGTAGTGCCGGCGGGTGCCGCTGGCGACCTCGTCGAGCGACGGCCCGTGGCGACTGTCTGGCTCGGTCATGGCGTCACGCTAGCACGGGACTGCGCGCACCGAGCGGCGCCTCAGGCGTAGCGGATCGTCAAGTCGCCCACGCCGTCGATGTGGCCCTCGAGACGATCTCCGGCCACGACCGGACCGACGCCCTCCGGCGTGCCGGTGAAGATCAGGTCCCCGGGTGCGAGCTCGACCAGGCCAGAAAGATAGGCGATCGTCTCGGGCACGCTCCAGATGAGATCCGCCAGGTCTCCGGTCTGTTTGGTGACGCCGTTGACCTTGAGCCACACGGCGCCCGTCGAGGGATGGCCGATGGCCGCGGCCGGCTCGAGCGCGGTGATTGGCGCCGACCGGTCGAAGCCCTTGCCCATGTCCCACGGCTTGCCTGCGGCCTTGGCCGCGTTCTGCAGGTCGCGCCGCGTCATGTCGAGTCCCACGGCGTAGCCGTAGACGAGGCCAAGCGCCTGGTCGGCCGACACGTTCATGCCGCCGCCCTTCAAGGCGACGACGAGCTCGATCTCGTGATGCAGGTTCCGCGTGGCCTGTGGGTAGAAGAGCGTGGCTCCGTCGAGGACGATCGCGTCGG
>JANNEJ010000141.1:0-2073 GCA_031378585.1 Acidobacteriota bacterium
GGAGGGGTCCGGCGGCGAAATCTGAGGACCGGCCGTTCTGGCGGTCCTCCTTGGTCTCGGGCGCGGTTCACTCCGCGGCAGGACGTCCCGACAGGCCGGACCGAAGTTGAGCCGACGAGCCCCTCCCCATCCGCGAGCCGCCGCAGGGACGCCAGCGCGGGCCGGCTACCGCCGCACGAACTTCTGCACGCGCCGCCCGGTGCCCACTTCCGCGGTGTAGAGATCGCCGCGCGAGTCCACCGCGAGCGCATGCAGGAAGATGAACTGGCCAGCGTAGCGGCCGATGCGGCCGAAGCTGCTCACTTCGGTGAGGCTCGCGCGATCGAAGATACGCACCTTGCCGTTACCGGCATCGGCCAGATACAGATAGCGCTGGGCGGCGTCGGGCGAGAAGCCCACGGCGAACGCCGTGCCGAGCAGCTTGGTCTTGCGTTCGACGAAGATCTCGCGCTCGAAGGCGCCCGCTGACGAGAACACCTGCAGCCGGTTGTTGCGCCGGTCGGCCACGTAGACTCTGCCGTCGCCGGAGACACGGATCCCGTGCACGGTGTTGAACTGCGACGGGCCCGGGCCCTCGAGCACCGGCGTGTGCGACACCGTGTCGTCGGGCGGCTTGCCGTAGGCACCCCACATCCGCTTGAAGGCACCGGTGTCGGCGTCGTAGACGACCACGCGGCGATTGACATAGCCATCGGCCACGTAGAGCTCGTTGGTCTTGGGGTCCACGTAGACGTCGGCAGCGTTGTTCACGTTCGCCGTGTCGAGCGAGCCCTTGCTCTGTCCGCGCTTGCCGATCTGCAGCAGGAACCGGCCATCGCTTGTGAACTTCAGGATCATGTTCTCTTTGCCGTCGCGCAGGCGCGGACCGCCGGCCGAAGTGATCCACACGTTGCGCTTGTGGTCCACGTGGATGGCGTGTTCGTCTTCGGGCCATTCGTAGCCGGCGCCCGGACCGCCCCAGCCGCGCAGGTAGCGCCCGGCCTGGTCGAATTCGAGCACCGGCGGCGCCGCCGTGCAGCAGGCGGCCTCGGGATTCTGCGCCTTCTCGTCGTCGGTGAGCGACCACGGGCGATGCAACACCCACACGTGATCGCTCGCATCCACGGTCACGCCCGTGACCTGGCCGAGCGTCCACTGCGGCGGCAGGGTGGGCCAGCGCGAGTCCACGTCGAAGGCCGGCACGGACACAGACGTCTGCGACGACGCGCCCACGCGCGTCACCACACGCTCGGCTGCGCCAAGCACCAGCAGCGCGCCCAGTGCGCCGATCACCACGTGCGGTCGTGTCATCAGTACTCCTTGAGGGGTCGTGTCGACCGGGCGGCGCAGTTACGCCGCTTCGTGATCTGCGGCCACCGTGCGGTTGCGGCCCGCCGCCTTGGCGGCGTAGAGCCGCCGGTCGGCCACGTCCAGTAGTGCTCGCGTGGTGCCGTCCTGCGGCATGCTGGCGGCGCCCACGCTCGCCGACAATCGCGGAATGCGGGCGTCGGCGTGCAGGCCCGCGCGCCACGCGTCGAGGCGCGCAATCGAAGCCTCGCGGTCCACCCGCAGAATCACGGCGAATTCCTCGCCGCCGTAGCGCGCGATGATGTCGTCGTCACGGAACGACTCGCGCAGGCGGCCCGCCGCAAAGCGCAGCGCCTCGTCGCCGGCCGCGTGGCCATAGCGATCGTTGACCGACTTGAAGTCGTCGAGGTCGATGATCGCGACGGTGAACGGCCGGTCGGCCCGCTGCTCGGCCAGCAGGCGCGCGAAGCTCTCATCGAAGTAGCCCCGGTTGAACAGGCCCGTGAGCTGGTCGCGCATCGAGCCGAGCCAGAAGGCGCGCGAACGGACGACGACGGCCGCATGGATGATGGTGGCGACCGCGATGAGCTGCAGGCGGCTGGCCTGCGAGTCCCACTGAAACGCGCCGTACACGTCCGAGACCATCCAGGCCGCGGGCTCCCGCAGGCCCACCCAGGTCACCAGGGCCCCGTACTGCAACAGCGCGTCGCCACCGTCCGCGATGCATACCCGCGTGTATTAGCGAAGGCCAGTGCCCGACAACGCGACGTAGTACATCGTGTACTG
>JANNEJ010000160.1:0-2765 GCA_031378585.1 Acidobacteriota bacterium
CGCAGGATGTCGCGCAGCCGGATGCCCACGAGCGTGGCCGCCGCGCGCGCGCGGTGCATCTCCACTTCGTTCAATCCGGTGTCGGCGAAAAACGACATCACCGTCTGGCTCGCCGGCTCCTGGCCCTTGCGCACTTCGGCCTTGGGCGTGCCCGTCGGAAAGGTCATGCCCATGTCGCGAAACGCCGTCTTGCGCGGCCCGGTCGAAGGGAGCGACGCCAGCCACTTCTCCACCATCGGCACGACCTCGGCCTCGGTAAACGCGCCGACCATGAAGAACGTGAAGTCGGCGGCGCTGGCGAACCGTTCGGTGTACGCCCGGCGCATCGCCGGCAGGTCAAGCTGCTCGACGTCGGCGGCCGTGAGCCCTTTGGCCGAGTAGTGGCCCTGGGTCGTGACTTCGCGCACCTTCTCGCTGAAGACGTAGCGCGGGCTCTGCTGCTGGTTCTGCAGCATCGCGCCGAAGCGGCGCTTCAGCAAGCCGAAGGCCTCGTCGGTGAGCCCCGGTGCCGTAAACGTCAGATACGTCAACTGCAGGGCCGTCTCGAGATCTTTCGGCGTCGACGACCCCGAGATGCCGTGCGTATGGCTGTCGATATCGGGCGAGGCCGAGGCAATACGGCCCGCCAGCACCTTTTCCAGTTCCACGGGATTCAGCCCGCCTACCCCGCCCATGCCGACCAGCGCGGGCGCCAGCGCCGCGTCAGTGAAGTCCCCTTGCGGCGCCAGTGAACCGCCGCCGTAGGCGTAGGCGCTGAACGCCACCTGGTCGGCCTTGAAATCGGTGGGCTTCAGCCACACCTCCATGCCGTTCGAGAGCGTGAGCACCGTGACGCCCACCTCGGGAATGAGACGACGGCCCGTGACGCGCCCAGCGGTGGGCATCTTCTCGACCAGCTCGCGGCCGGCGAGTCCATCGGACCACGGCGTGACCGTGGCCGCAAAGGCCGCCGCCATCGCCGTCTTCAGCGTGTCATCGGTAGGCAGCGTCACGCCGGCCTTCGACGGCGCCACGGCAAGCACCACGCGGCTGTCGTCGCCGATGAGCCCCTTCATGAGCGCGGTCACTTCGTCGACCGTGATGGCCGGCACGAACCGCTTCGCGAGCTGGAACTCGTAGGCGATGCCCGGCGCGGGTTCGCCCTGCAGGAAGTGGCGCACGAGCTCGTTGGCCAGCGACGGACTCTCGGCCGTGTTCCGCTCATTGAAGGCACGCTCGTAGCCCGCCAGCAGGCCGAGCCGGGCCCGGGCCAGCTCGGGGGCGGCAAATCCGAACTGCTGCACGCGGCGCGCCTCGCGCACGACGGCCTCGAGGCCCGCGGCGGTGCCGCCTTCGGCCACCTCGGCACTCAGTTCGAACATCGACAGATTCCGGCCGAGCGCCGAGGTCCCGGCATCCGCGCTCAGAAACGGCGCCTGCGCCTGACGCGCCAGCTCGGCGAGCCTCGCGTTGAGCATCTGCAGCCCGAGCGACCGCACGAGCGAGCGGCGATAGTCGCCAACCGTGTCTTCGGATTCCGGTGCGTGCTTGAAGATGGCCGTGACGTTCCAGCCCTGCGCCTCGGGGTCGGTCACCATCTTGTAGAGCGGGGCCGCATGCGGGGGCACGGCGGCGTCAATGGCCGTGGGGGCCGGACCCGGCACGGGCAGGTCGCCGAAGCGGGCGCGCACGAGCCGTTCGGATTCGTCAAGCGGCAGGTCCCCGCTCACCACCACCGCCATGCGATCCGCGCGGTACCACATGCGATAGAAGTCACGCACCCGTGCGTGCGGGAAGGTCCGCAGCACCTCGGGCAGGCCAATCGGCAAACGATCGGCGTAGCGGCTCCCGGCAAAGAGCACGGGCAGCTGCTGGTCGGTGGTGCGCGAGCCGGCCCCGAGCCGGCCGCGCCATTCCTCGATCACGACGCCTCGCTCCTTGTCGATTTCTTCGGCCGTGAGCGAGGCGCCGCCGGCAAAGTCGCGCAGCGCCAGCAGGCCCTTGTCGACGTAGCCCTCGCGGTCGGTGGGCACGTCGAGCATGTAGATCGTCTCGTCGAAGCTGGTCGACGCGTTCACGTGCGGGCCGAACCGGGCACCGATGGACTCGAGGAAGGCCACCAGTTCGCCCGGCTTGAAGTGCGTGCTGCCGTTGAAGGCCATGTGCTCGAGGAAGTGCGCGAGCCCCCGCTGGTCGTCGTCTTCGTAGATGCTGCCCACATCCACCGCCAGCCGCATCGACACGCGTTTGGCGGGCCGGCCGTTCTGGCGCAGGAAGTAACGCAGGCCGTTTGGCAGGCGCCCTTCGCGGACCGCCGAGTCGACCGGCATGGGGGCGTCGAGACGGGCAGTGACCGGGTCAGTCCCAATCGATTGAGCCGCCGGCGGCGCCGGCGCGGCTACCTGGGCGCGGGGCGCTGCCAGGGAGAGCACCAGGGCGAGGGCGAGGAGGGCGGCAGACACGGGGGTACGCGAAGTCATGGATGTCCTCGAGACGCATCGACGGGTCCGATGGTCGCTCGGCCGTCGCCCCCCATCATTGCCCAGTTTCTCCGCTTGCCCCAGCCCCCAGCCCCCAGCCCCCAGTTAAGATCACGGCACATGACGATCAAGATCACCCGCCTCTCGCCCGACGTGCCGATGCCGGCCTACGCCACCCCCGGCGCCGCTGCCTTCGACCTGGCCGCCTCTGCCGAGGTCGTCGTGCCCCCGCACGCAATCGCGCTCGTGCCAACCGGTCTGGTGGTCGAAGTGCCGTCCGGACACTTTCTCGCCATCCTGGCTCGC
>JANNEJ010000187.1:0-2404 GCA_031378585.1 Acidobacteriota bacterium
CTCGGCCGTTTCGCTGCCTGCGACGAGCTGCTGCCAGAACTCGAGGCCGCGGCCAGGCGCGCCGGCCATCATGGCGCCCTGTGGGTCCACGAACGGTTCCAGCACGCCATCGAGCTGGCGCGCACTGGCCACCTCAGGATCTACCTGGAGCAGTCGCAGGTCGCGCTCGGAGGGCCGATTCTTCGCTACGTGACCAGGTCAGCCGTCGCCGCAACCAGCCTCCATCTCGGCAAAGTCGACGACGCCCTCGAGCACACGGCGGCGGCCATCGCAGAGCAGCCGACAGACGGCTGGGCCAAGGGGTTGCCCGAGGGGAATCACTTCGCGGCCATGGCATTGGCTGGGCGGGCTGGCGCGGAAGGACTGATCCCCGCGCTGCTCCCCTTGCTGCCAGTGGCCGGTCGTCGAAACGTGGAAGGCGCGTACCTCGCGCTCGAGACGTTGGTCACAGGCCTCGCGGCGATGGGTGATCGCGAACGACTGGCTGGGCTGTATCCCCTCACCCTCGCGTACGTTCAGACCGGTCGCGTGGTCCCGAACAATGTCGTCGGGCCCGGCTCGTCGCAGCTGGCCGCGGCCCTGTCCGCTGACGCCGCTGGACTCGTCGACCAGTCGCGAGAGCACTTCGAAACCGCGCTCCGCCAGGCGCTTGAGGTACCCGTCCGCATCCTCCAGCCAACCGTGCTGTACTGGTACGGACGCGCGCTCTCGGCCGCTGCGGACATCGGCGATCGCGAGCGCGGTCGCGGCATGGTCGAAGCCGCGCTTACCGACTTCCGCGCGCTCGAGATGGTGCTGCACGCCAACCTGGCGGAGCAGTTCCTGCGCGACGGTCAGTAGCCGCCGACCCGACGGCCCAGGCCGCGAACCAGGGGGCTCTACTTCTCGGCAGCGGCCGTCAGTCGCACGACGGTGCGCGTCTTCAGGTCGTACTGCGCCCCAGACCGCAGCACGTGCAGGCGCAGGCCGGCGCCCTGCAGACCGTGCCCCATCGCATCACGCGCCGTCTTGGCGGCCGCGCCGTCGATGACCAGCACAGGCCCGTTGCCCACGACCTCGAAGGTGCGGTCGGGCTTGACCCAGGTGGCCGTCTCCTCGTCCACGGCAACGCCGAGCAGCGCCGGCTGTTCGAGCACGAGGCTGATCAGGCGGTTGTGACGGCGACGGCGCACGAAGTGCTGGTCCATGATCACGTCGTCGAGAAAGCCCAGGCCCGCGCTGGTCACGACGTTATTGGACTCGATGGTCTGCCAGCTCTGATCTTTGGTGAGCGGGCGATTCTCGTCGCCGGTGATCATCACGCGGCTCATCACCGCCGCGCCCGCGCTGGTGCCCGCAATGACGGCTCCGCCGCGGTGCAGCTCGTGCAGCCGCCGCTCCAGCTTGGTGCCGTGCAGCGCCGCCATGATGCGCCCCTGGTCGCCGCCGGCGAAGTAAACGCCGGTCGCGCCGTCGGCCTGCCGCACGACGGCGTCGGTGTCTGCGGCCTCGTGATTCGCGCCGATGACGACGACCCGGCCGAGCCCCAGCGCCGTGAACTCCGCGGCCAGCTCCGGGCCGGTCTCGAGCAGTGCGCTGGCCTGGGGAAACACGAGCATCGTGCCCTTGGCGCCGCCTGCCAGACGCGCGATGAGCTGCATGATCGCGGCAGGGCGCGCCCCCCCGCCGATGATCACGAGATGCCCGGGCGGCGGCTGCGCGTGCAGCGGCGCGCGGATGCCGGACACGGCCAGGAGCACGAGGAGCAACAGCCACCGGCGCAGGTTCATGGCCTCATCCTACGCCGAACACGGGCGTCCCGCCTGGGAGTTGGTGCCCCCCAACGGCTTGCCGCCCCTCAGACCGTCACGCGATCGGCAACCTCGAGCACCGCCGCCGCCACCCGCGCGGCCGACCCCGGCGGTCCGAGCCTGGCCCGCGTCTCGGCGAGCCGCGCCCGCGTGCGCTCCCACCGCTCGTGGTCCAGCAGGAACGACACGGTCTCGTCCGCCACAGCCGCGGGCGTGCACGCCTCTTGAATCAGCTCGGGCACGATGCGCTCCCCCGCCACGAGGTTGGCCATGGCGTAGGTGTCGATGGTCACAAGCGGCTTCCCCAGCGCGTAGGTCAGCGGCGAGAGCTTGTAGATGACTACCATCGGCCGCTCGTGCAGGGCCGTCTGCGCCGTGGCCGTCCCCGAGGCCGTGACCACCACGTCCGCGGCGGTCAGCACGTCGTCGGTGCGCCCGTAGACGAGCGGCAGGCCAGGTGCCGCGGCCACGAGCGGCGCAAACTCCGCGTCGTGCCGCCCCGGCGCGCAGGCCACCACGAACTGCACCGTTGGCACCCGTGTGCGAATGAGCGGCATGGCGCCGGCAATCACCGGCACGAGCCGCGACAACTCGTTGTGGCGGCTGCCCGGCAG
>JANNEJ010000207.1:0-1852 GCA_031378585.1 Acidobacteriota bacterium
ATCGGCGGAGCCTCCGCCGCTGTTGCGACGGGCGCGTACGAGGACGCGGCGCGCTGGCTCGCGCGCGCCAAGCGCGTAGCGCCGTCGCACCCGAAGCTGACCGAGCTCGAACGGCAACTCGCGGCGAAAGGGAAGTCGTAGTGCGATTGGCGCAGCTGAGGCGAATGGGAATCACGGGCGCACTGGCGTTGGCATTGGCGGCGTGCGGGCAGGCGCCGTCGGCGCCGGCTCCGTCCCCGGTCGGGGGCGCCACGAGTGCAGGGGGGACCGCCGCCGCGTCCACGCCCTGGTTCGAGGACGTGGCGCTCGCGTCCGGCCTCGTCTTCGCGCATCGGTCGGGACATGTTGGGTCCACCTATCGACTTCCAGAGATCATGGGCGGCGGGGCGGCCCTCTTCGACATGGACGGCGACGGCGACCTCGACGCGTTGCTCGTGCAAAGTGGCGTGCTCGGCGGCGCGGACGCCGGGCCCCGGCATCGCCTCTTTCGCAACGACGGCCGAGGGCGTTTCGACGACGCCACGGCGGGCAGCGGCGTGGACGTGCCAGGCTACGGCATGGGCGTGGCCACGGGCGACTACGACGCAGACGGCGACGTCGATCTGTATGTCACGAACCTCGGTGCCAACGTGCTGCTCCAGAACGACGGGCGGGGACGATTCATGGACGTCACGGCCAGGGCGCGCGTGGCCGGCAGCGGCTGGAGCACGAGCGCCACGTTCTTCGATGCCGACGAGGACGGCGACCTGGATCTCTTCGTCACGCGTTATCTCGCCTGGGCGCCCGACCGCGAGCGCCAGTGTTTCAGCCTCACCGGCGTCGTGGATTTCTGCGCGCCGAAGAACTACGACGCGCCGACGACTGATCTCTTCTTTCGCAACGCCGGCAACGGCACCTTCACCGACGAGTCGGTGACGGCTGGACTCGGCGCCGCGCGTGGCAACGGGCTGGGCGTGCTGGCCGACGACGTGAACGGTGATGGCCGGGTCGACGTGTTCGTGGCCAACGACGGCACGCCGAACCACTTGTGGATGAACCAAGGCGGGGGCCGGTTCCAGGACTCGGCGTTGCCGATGGGCGTGGCCATCGACCAGGACGGCGCCCCCAAGGCCGGCATGGGCGTGCATTCGGCCGACGTCGACGACGACGGCGACAACGACCTGCTCGTGATGAATCTCGACTCAGAGTCGGATTCCTACTTCAGAAACGACGGGACGTTCTTCGTCGATGCCACGAACATGGTGGGCCTGCGCGTGGCCAGCCGGCGCTTCACGCGGTTCGGCATGGCGCTTGTCGACTTCGACAACGACGGGCGGCTCGATCTCTACGAGGCCAACGGCCGCGTGGGTCTGCAAGGCGAGACGTTCGCAAGTGACCCGTACGCCGAGCCGAATCTGCTGTTCCGTGGAGTGCCTGGGCCGAAGTTCGAAGAGGTGCTGCCGCGTGGAGGCACCAGTACTGCGCTCATTGCCACGAGCCGGGCCGCGGCGTTTGGCGACATCGATAACGACGGCGGCGTGGACATCCTTGTGGCCAATCGCGACGGCTCGCCGAACCTGCTCAGGAACGTCGTGCCAGCTCGTGGGCACTGGGCGCAGTTTTCGGTGCGGAACCAGCAGGGCAGTGATGCGCTCGGCGCGGTGCTGACGGTGCGCGCGGGCGGGCGGGCGTGGCGCCGGGACGTGCGCACGGGCTACAGCTATCTCGCGGCCAACGATCCGCGGGTGCACGTGGGTCTGGGCGACGTCACGCGGATCGATGCGGTCGACGTGCGTTGGCCAGACGGCGTTGGCGAGCGCTTCGGCCCCTTCGACGCTGACCAGATCGTGACCCTGCGCCGCGGCGGTGGGGC
>JANNEJ010000211.1:0-3206 GCA_031378585.1 Acidobacteriota bacterium
GGCAGCAACTGCCGCGGCGGCGCGCCTCGGCCTGGGCCTGGCTAGACCGCGAGGAGCTTCAGCGGGAGGTACACCGTGAAGACCGCCCCGCCCTCAGGCCGGTCCTCAGCGCGTACCTGGCCGTTGTGGGTCACGATGAACTTCTGCACGAGCGCCAGGCCGAGCCCGGTGCCACCTGAACGCGTGGTGAAGAACGGCTGGAACAACCGATCGCGGTCGGCCGCGGGCAGACCCGGACCGTTGTCGGCCACCGTGATTTCCACGAGGCCGTCGGCGGCATTGACGTGGCCGTGCACTCGCACCGCAGGCGCAACGCCAGCGCGCTGGCAGGCTTCGACGGCGTTGCGTATCAGGTTGGCGAAGGCCTGTCGCAACAACACCTCGTCGCCCTCGACGTGGCCGAAGCCGCCGCTGACCGACACCGCGGTGTGTTCCGGGTCGATGTCCGCCACGGCGCGCGTGACGACGAGCTCGAGGGCCAGGGTCTGCACGGTGAGCCGTTCGGGACGCGCAAACGCCAGGAAGCGCGTGACCACCTCGCCAAGCGCCTGCGTCTCGGCGCGCAGGCCTTCCGCATACGCGCCGTGCGGGCCGGGCAGGGCCGACGGCTCGAGCAGCCTCGCATAGCCGTGAATGGTGGCAAGGCCGTTACGGAACTCGTGCGCCAGGCCCGCCGTCAGCTCGCCCAGCCGGGCGAGCGCGTCCTTCAAACGCAGCTGCTCCTCGAGCGCCACGACTCGCGACAAATCGGTGAACAGGCAGATGACGCCCGACTCGCCAGGTCCGCCCGACCACGGCGACAACGTCACCCCGAGATGGGAGGGGCCGCCGGTGAGACCGCCCGTCGCAATGTGGCGGCGCGACACGGCGCGACTCCCCGTGGCTGCGTCCCGGACCAGTTGTGCCAGGTCCGGCACCGTCACGAGCATCTCGTCAAGCGGCGCCGGCATCGACCGCGGCGCCACACCCAGGATGCGGTGGCCCGCGGGATTCAACATCCGCACGCGACCATCAGCGTCCGCCACGAGCAGACCCGACGTCACGCCGTCGACGATCTGCGCGTTGAGACGTTCTGAGGCCTCGGCGCGCGCCAGGCTCGAGCGTTCCTGCAGCTTGAGCTTCGCGACGGCTTCCTGCAGCGCGGCCGACAAGATCGCCGTGTCGGTGCTCGACTCGCGCAGATGCCGGTTCGAATCTCTGGCGCCCGAGGCGATGCGCAGCAGGGCAAAGCCCAGCACGCCCGCGAGGAAGCCGATGATGGCGGTAAGGCCGAGCAGCAGGGCGCTGGCGGGCGAGAACGGCGGCATGGGGTCAGTAGAAGCCCACGTACCAGTCGATCACGGGCTGCCCAGCCAGCATCGCCACCAGCGCCCCGATCGCCAGGAACGTGCCAAACGGCAGGGCGTACTTCATCGACCCGCGCTGCACGACGATGAGCGCCAGGCCGATGACGGCGCCAGAGAGCGAGGCCAGCACGAGCGTCAGCAACACCGACTGCCACCCCAGGAACGCGCCGATCATCGCCAGCATCTTCACGTCGCCCATGCCCATGCCTTCTTCCTTGCGCACGGCGTAGTAGCCGGCGGCAATCGCATAGAGCACCCCGCCGCCGAGCAGCACGCCAAGGAGCGAGGCCTGCCATCCTGGCGGCCCGAGCAGCGCAAACAGCAGGCCCACGACGATGCCGGGCAGCGTGATGACGTTGGGAAGGAGGTGGTGCTCGAGGTCGATGGCGAAGAGCACGACGAGGGCGGCCACGAAGATGAGACGCGCCGCCAGCGCGGGCCCGAGCGGCGTCGTCGCTGTCACGAGCACGAAGAGCACGGCGGTCGTGGCTTCGACGATCGGATACTGAAGCGATATCGGCGCCTTGCAGCGCGCGCACTTCGCGCCGAGCACCAACCAGCTGATGACCGGGATGTTCTCGAACCAGCGCAGTTCGCGCTTGCAGCTACCGCACGCCGAGGCCGGCCACACGACCGACGTGCCGCGTGGCAGCCGGAAGATACAGACATTCAGGAAGGAGCCAAGCAGCAGGCCGAACAGCCCTGCCACCACCAGCAGTGCCGTGGAAGGCATCGTCATTGGTGCGTCTCGAGCATCGGCAATGGATTGAGCGTGGACGTCGGGTCGAGCGTGACGGTGCCGTCAGCGGCAAGCACGTATGGCGCGCCGCTGGGATCGGTGGGCACGCTCGTGAGGAGCCCGGCCGCGACCACGGCATCCCACGTTCGTGGCACCGCTCCGGTCAGCTCGGCGACGCGGGCAACGCGCGCCCGCAGCCCGTCGATGTCGTCGAGCGCGCGCAGTTGCTGCAGCCCGTACTCCGCCGCGCGGCGCATCCAGTCCAGGTCTGCGGCAGCCAGCATCTCGCTCCAGAGCGTCCGTGCGGCGTCGCGGTCGCCGCCTCTGGTCAGCGTGACGGCGGCCATGGTCTGCAGCCATTCCGGCGCGTCTGGCATCCGGCTACCGAGCTCGAACTGGCGCGCCGCCTCGCCGTAGTTCTTCAGCCACCAGTAGTTCACGAACCCGATGTCGTGGCGATACTGCCAACGCAGGGGATCATGCGACAGGCCCTTCTCGAGCAGCTGGATCGCTCGATCGGGCCGCCCCGGGCCGCCGGGATACCCTTCGCTCAGGAAGATCGCCCCCATGCGCGCGGCCACGTCGAACAAGGGATCCAGCGTGGTGGCCATGTCGAGCAGCGGATACAACAACTGGAAGCGTCCGGTCCCGTGCGAACGACGTTCGCTTCCGTAGTGCACCACGGCGCGCATCCAGTAGACGTCAGCCGCCAGATCGGTAAACGACAGCATGACCCGCCGGGCGGCCTCGGGCGACTGCAGCCAGAGCGTGGGCACCTCCGCCTCCTGTGGCGGCGCCAGGCGCTCTCGCGCAGCCTGCAACGTCACCGCTGCCGTGAGCAGGACGATGAGCGTCGCCGTCACGCCGCGATCGGAGGCACGTGCGGAAGGGACCGTCACGGCACGCGCCCTACTTGAAGTCTCGGCGGTTGAACACGAGCGTCGCAGCCGCCACGAGCGCGCCCACATACGCCAGGAGCGACGCCACGCCGATGCCGACCGACTGCCACGGCACCGCCTTGCCGTGCACGATCTCGTTCTTGACGTCGATGGCCGACAGGTTCGGCACCGCGTAGTAGAGGCCACGGGCCAGGGCAATGGCGGCCGGGGAATCGACCGCGG
>JANNEJ010000259.1:0-2557 GCA_031378585.1 Acidobacteriota bacterium
GGTCGTGTCGGTCGCGCGCGCGACGACGCCGAGGCGTGGGCCAAGATTCGTCGTGTGGAGCTGCCGCGTCGTGCGCGGCTGCCCGTCGCGGCCGAGGAACTCGAGCTGCTCGGTCTGGAGATTGAAGACGGCCGCCTGATCGTTCACCTCGGTGGATGGAAAGTTGAGGGTGTACCTGAGTCCGGCGTTCATCGTGACGCGGTCGCCGAGGCGCCAGTCGTCCTGCACGAAGTACTCCTGCACGTGGGCGCGATTGCGGATCTCGTCGGTCTGCAGGTCGATCGAGAACTGCTGCACCTGGCCCAGCAGGAAGCTCGCCAGCGGCGTGCCCGTATTGGCGACGCCCGGCAGATCGGTGAAGAGGCTGCTGAAGGTGAAGGCGCCGGTCGGCGATGGCGGCTGCACGACATTCAGACGCGACCACCGCAGATCGGCGCCAAGCTCGAGCGTGTGGCGCCCGCGCAGCCATGTGAGGGTATCGGCAACCTCGGTGACGCTCGTGCCGAAGTCGGTGGCGGTGTTTGCCGACGAGCCCAGCTGCTGGTACCCGGCAATGAGGAATGTGGGCAACGTGTCGTCGAACCTCGCCCCGGACAAAATCCCAGGCAGGCCGAGGGCGGCCGAGGCGGAGGTGTCCAGACGCGCCGCCGTGCGGCCCACAACTCGCCGCGTGTCGCCCACCCGCAGCTCGTTCACGACCCGGTCCGCGAAGGTCCGCCGGTAGCCCGATGCGAACGACCACGCCGTGGTCTGCTGCGGGCCCAGGGTGCCCGTCGTGACCCCACTGCCGTCGGGCAGCGGCGTGACGGGCACAAACGATTCCCGGAACACCGTGAGACGGCCAAGCAGCTGGTCGCGGCCGGGAACGAGCGTGTGGTCCAGGCGCAGGCTGACCTGGTCCTGATCGACCGACTCGTTGGCGACGCGACGGTAGTTGTTCGCCGTGCCGGCGCTCGTTGGCAGCGGATAGCGCTCGAGCAGCGCGCGCGCCACGGGATCCATGCGCTCGGCCGGAATCGCGTTTCCCGGAAAGGGACTGCGCGTCGTGACGCCGCCGGCGGCGAGCGTCGTACGAGGATCGAAGATCGCGGGCACGCCGCCGCCAATCGGCTCAGAGAAGATGCCCTGCCGCTGCAGCACGGTGGGCACGGTGGAGGTGACGGTGCGACCGATGGTCTGCCGCTGGCCCTGGTAGTCGGCAAAGAAGAACGCGCGGTCGCGGCGAAGCGGTCCACCCAGCACGCCACCGAACTGGTCACGCCGGAAGGGCGGCTTCACGGCCCCACCGGCCGCAAACACGTGACGCGCGGTGAGACGTTCGTGCCGGAAGAACTCGAACGCCGAGCCCCGCAGCGTGTTGGTGCCCGACTTCGTCGTGAGCGTCACGACGCCTCCGTTGAAGCGGCCGAATTCGGCCGGCGGGCTGTTGCTCTCGATGGTGAACGCCTGAATCGCCTCGGCGTTCGGGACAAACGCCACCTGACCAGGCTCGGGCTGCAGCACGGAGATCCCGTCGACGAGGTACTCGTTCGTGCGCGGCCGCCCTCCGTTGATGCGCGGCAGCGACGACCCCGGCGGCAACGCGACGCCGGGCGCCAGGCGGGCGAGCGTGATGACGTTGCGTCCGTTGAGCGGCAGAGCCACGACCACGCGGCCGTCGAGCACCTGGCCAAGGCTCGACGTGTCACCGCGCGGCAACGCCTGGGCCGTCACGGTGACCGCCTCGGTCACGCCGCCGGTCTCGAGCTGCAGCTCGACGCGCACCGTCTCGCCGGGAGTGACGTCGACGCCGTCGCGCACGGCGGGGCGGAAACCTGCCAGCTCGGCGCGGATGCGGTAGACGCCAGATGTCAGACCGGGCACGACGAATGCCCCGTCCGCGCCGGTGACGACGCGGCGTGACGCGCCCGAGCCTGCCGCCACGACCTCAACCACGGCGCCAGCCGCACCGGCGCCGGCCTCGTCCACCACCGTGCCCGTGAGCGCCCCGGCGCCAGCCTGAAACGCCGCCGACCATCCAGGGGTGGCGGACAACACCAGCACAAGGCACACGCTCTGCCACATCGACCGTCGCACCATCACGTCTATAAGAACTCACGTGAACTCTAGACTCACTCTGTATCGGAACGCAATTCGACCTGAATCGTATATTTCCGAGCGGGCCATCAGGCAGATGCACGGCAACCGGACCAGATCCGCCTCGGTCCGTTCTGGACCGTAGTAGCATTCGAAGACGTCGGGACTTCATCGCGTGGCCCGCGCGCGTCTCGCTTCGCTGAGTGGGGATGCGACAATCGCCTGCAGCAAGAAACCGCCGCGCCCCCACACGAACGTCAGTCAACAGTTCAGGAGCGCTCTGTGACGCGTCGGTCGGTGAACGGCGATTCGGGGTTGGGGTGCTACCGGCGCGCGGCGCCGCCAGCGGCGGCCGAAATAGACAGAAGACGATGGCTTTAGCCCGAACACAGGTTCGGGTGCTCCTCGCCGGTCTGCTGGTCTTGCTCGCCAACGCAACAGGGGAGGCGCAGTCGCTCGGCACCGACCCGACGCTGCTCGA
>JANNEJ010000294.1:0-1875 GCA_031378585.1 Acidobacteriota bacterium
CCGCGGGGGCCGCGGCCGTGCCCAGGGCGAGGCGCGTGATCGATGCCCGCGGGCGCGTCGTCGCGCCCGGATTTATCGACCTGCACTCGCATTCCGACATGCCGCTCGTGACCGACGGCCATGCCCAGAGCAAGATCCGGCAGGGGGTCACCACCGAAGTGATTGGCGAATCCGGGTCAATTGCGCCTCAGAAGGCATCCTCCGAGCGTCAGCCTTGGACCGACTTCGCCGGCTATTTCGGTCTGCTCGAAACCCAGGGGATCTCGGTAAACCTGCTGTCGTACGTGGGCCTCGGCACCGCTCGCGAGCTGGTTGTCGGCAATGACAACCGCCCGGCCACGCCCGCCGAACTGACCGCCATGCAGAACCTGGTCAGGGCTTCCATGGCCCACGGCGCCGCCGGCGTCTCGACCGGTCTGATCTATCCGCCCAACGCCTTCGCCACGTTGGACGAGCTGGTGGCCCTGGCCACGCCGGCCGCCGAACTCGGCGGGCGGTACGCGTCGCACTTGCGTCACGACGGCAAGCGCCTGCGCGAGGGCATCGAAGAAGCCATTGCCATCGGCGAACGCGCGAAGCTTCCCGTGCACGTGTTCCATGTCAAGGTGACCGGTCAGCAGAACTTCGGCCGCATGAAGGAAGTCGTGGAGCTCGTCGAGGCCGCCCGGGCCCGCGGCGTGAAGGTCACGGCCGACATCTACCCCTACGTGGCCAGCAGCACCAGCCTCACCGCCACGCTGCCGCAGTGGGTGATGGACGGCGGGTCCGACGCGCTGGTGAAGAACCTCACCGACCGCCGGACACGCGCGCGCGTGCGCCGCGACATGGAGGATCCGAACGCCGCGTGGGACAACCGCTATCAGTCCGCTGGCACCTGGGCCAACGTGCAGCTGGCGTCGATTGGCCGCACGCGCGGCGTCGCCGCGACCGACGCCGCACCCAGTCGGAAGTACGAGGGCATGCGCGTGGCCGATGCGGCGAAGCTGGCCGGCAAGGATCCGTTCGACTTCGTGTTCGATCTGCTGGTTGAGACGCGCGGCGGCGTGGGCTGCGTCTACTTCATCATGTCGGAAGACGACGTGAGGCTCGCGATGGTGCAGCCCTGGGTGGCCGTGGGCTCCGACGGCTCCGCGCTCTCCATCGAGGGGCCGCTGCGTTCGGGCGTACCCCATCCCCGCAACTTCGGCACCTTCCCGCGCGTGCTCGGCAAGTACGTGCGGGACGAGAAGGTGATTCCGCTCGAGGAGGCCGTGCGCAAGATGACCTCGCTGGCGGCGGCGATTTCTCAGCTGCCAGATCGCGGCACGATCGCGCCGGGGAAGTGGGCCGACCTCGTGATCTTCGACCCGGCGACGGTGGCCGATACGGCGACCTTCGAGCAACCGTTCTCGTACCCGATCGGCATCGACACCGTGCTCGTGAACGGCCAGGTGGTGCTCGACGAGGGCACCCACACCGGCGCACGGCCGGGCCAGGTGCTGCGCCACAAGTAGGGGCGCCCGGCGCGTGAGACGACGCGGCATCTCCCTTCGGCTCAACTTCGGTCCGCGATGCCGGGCTGACGCGACGTCAGCTGCCAAATGCGCCGTATAGCTGGGTATGAAACGGCTGCGTGCCGAGGTCGCGGCGGCGAAGCAAGCCGCTGCAGCGCAGCCAGATACTCACGACTACTCCGAGGCCGAGACCCGCGACTACTACATCGACCTGCTGCTCAAGGAGGCCGGCTGGCCACTGGACCAGGCGCGCGATCGCGAATGGGAAGTCGCGGGCATGCCGAACAACCAGGGCAAGGGTTTCGTGGACTATGTGCTCTGGGGCGACGACGGCAAGCCGTTGGGGCTGGTCGAGGCCAAGCGCACGCGACGCGACCCGCGG
>JANNEJ010000340.1:0-5459 GCA_031378585.1 Acidobacteriota bacterium
CCTCGTCGCGGCGAGTCAGCCAGGTGGCGCGGTCCCACGCGAGCACGTCGCGCATCAGCCACTCGGCGTCGAAGGCGGCCTCGTCGGCAGGAATGCCGGCGCCGACAAGCGTGGGGCGCGCGGCGTCGACCAGGTCGCGAATGCGCGTCACGGGCGACCGCGCTACTTCTTTGCCGGCTCGGCGTCGGAAGGGGCGCCGCTTGTCGTCACGTCCTTCAAGCGCTCGGACTGGAAGAACGTCGTGACCGCGTCGAGCATCTCGGCCAGCTCGCCGTTCAGCACGGTGGGCAGCTGGTGGGTCGTGAAGTTCACGCGGTGGTCGGTGATGCGGCTCTGCGGGAAGTTGTAGGTGCGGATCTTCTCCGACCGTTCGCCCGTGCCCACCTGGCCGCGCCGTTCCTTGGCTTCCGCATCCTGCTGCTTCTGCAGCTCCATCTCGTAGAGACGCGCGCGCAGCACCTTCATGGCCTTTGCGCGGTTCTTGATCTGCGACTTCTCGTCCTGCTGCGACACGACCATCCCCGTGGGGATATGCGTGAGGCGGACGGCCGAATACGTCGTGTTCACGCTCTGGCCACCCGGGCCGCTCGACATGAACGTGTCGATGCGCAGGTCCTTGGCTTCGATCTGGATGTCGACCTCTTCGGCCTCGGGCAGCACGGCCACGGTGGCCGTGGAGGTGTGGATGCGGCCGCTGGCTTCGGTATCCGGCACGCGCTGCACGCGATGCACACCGCTTTCGAACTTCAGACGGCTGTAGACGCGCTTGCCCTCGATGTTGACGATCACTTCGCGGATGCCGTTGCCGATCTCGCTGAGCGACATCACGTCCATCTTCCAGCCCTGCTTCTCGGCGAAGCGGCTGTACATCCGGAACAGGTCGCCGGCAAAGAGCGCGGCTTCCTCGCCGCCGGTGCCGGCGCGAATTTCCAGAATGACGTTCTTCTCGTCGTTCGGATCCTTCGGCAGCAGCAGGATCTTGATGTCGGCGAGCAACGCGTCGCGCGTGGCGGCCAGCTCCGACAGCTCCTCGGACGCCAGCGCCGCCATGTCGGCATCGCTGCCAGTGGCGAGTTCCTGCGCCTGCGCGATCTGCTCGAGCACCTGGCGATATTCGCGATAGGCCTGCACCAGGGGCTCGATCTCGGCCAGGGCTTTGGCGTGCCGGCGGTACTCGTTGGGGTCGCTTTGCACGGCCTGCGAGGCCATGGCCGCTGCGTGAGACTCGTAGCGCTGTTCGACGCTAGCCAGTTTGTCGAGCATCCGCTACCTCAGCTCCGCGTCGCTGCCGCCCGAGACCGGCGGCAGGAACGCCACCTCGTCGCCCTCGGAGACAGGCGTCGTCATCCGGGAGTAGTCCAGATTCACCGCGCACGACATCGACCGCTCGTAGACGGCCACCGCGGGGTGCCGGTCCACCAGCGCCTGCCACACCTCGCGCACGGTGGCGCCTTCGGGCGCGTCGATGGTCAGGTCGCCGTCGCCCACGAGCTCCCGCAACCGCGCAAAGAGCTTCACGTTCACGCGCATGCGATCTTCAGCGCGGCCTCGCGCGCGGCCTCGTCGTTGGCGTCGGCCGTGGCGCCCTCGATCCATACCTCGCCACCGTCGAAGTGCTCGTGCTTCCAGATGGGCACGATCTGCTTGATGCGCTCGATGGCATAGCGGCACGTGGCGAACGCATCGGCGCGGTGCGGCGTGGCCACGGCGATGACCACGCTGGCCTCGCCGATCTCGAGCCGACCCGTGCGGTGGTGGATGGCCATGCGCGCGCCCGCCCAGCGCGCTTGCGCCTCGTGCACGATGAGCTCGAGGGCTTTTTCTGCGAGGGGTGCGTACGCTTCGTAGTCGAGCCACAGCACCTTCCGGCCCAGGTTGTGGTCGCGCACCAGTCCCACGAAGGTCGTGACCGCGCCGGCACCGGGGCCGGCGACGGCGCGCAGCACGTCATCGACGCTGAGCGGTGCGGAGGTGATGGCGGTGACGGGCGGCATGAGGGGCAGACCTGGAATTATAGCGGCACCGCCGTCGCTGAGGGGGCCTAGGCCGGAGCACCCTCCTCTGTGAAACATGTTATCCTACCATCATGAAGACGGTCACCGTGCGTGATTTGCGGCAGCGCTGGCCCGAGACCGAACGGGCTCTCCAGACGGAGGCGGAAATCGTGGTGACGCGAGACTCCAAACCCGTCGCGAAGCTGGTGCGCTTCACGGCGCCGGCCGCCGTTCGCGCGCGTTTCGACCCGGTGGCGCATGCCGCCTGGCAGCGCCGCATGAGCGGTGGCACCGTCACACGCTGGGTGGAGCAAGGGCTGCTCGCGGAGCGGGACGAGCGGTGAACGGCGCGGTCTACATCGACAGCAGCAGCCTGTTGAAGGTGCTGTGGAACGAACCCGAAAGCCAGGCCGTCCGCGAGGCGATCGCGCGCGAACACGCCGTCGTCGTCTCGCCCCTGACCGAGCTCGAAGTCTCGGTGCAACTGCGCGCGAAGCGCTTCGCCGGTGACCTGACGAAGCGGCGCTACGACGGCTACGCCGCGCAACTGCAGTCGTTCCGGTCGATGGCTCCGTTCGAGTTCCTGGCCGTGCCGGGCACCGTGTTCCGCGTGGCCGTCGAGCAGCATCTCTCGGCGGCCGTGCATTGCCGGTCGCTCGACCGGCTCCATCTTGCGTGCATGAGCGAGTTGGGGGTCCGCCGGCTCATGACCAATGACGGCAAGCAGGCCGCCGCCGCGCGCGTGCTGAAGCTTCAGGTCGTGAGCCCCGGCGGCTGAGGGCCTGAGCGACCAAGCGGGCTCACCACCAATGGCTCGTTCCCGTCAGCGCCGCCGCTGCCAGAAATGATCGAGCGGGCGATGTCCTTGGCCAAGCGGCACACCTGCACGCATCGCACCGGCCACGTAGATTTGCGCCGCGCGGGCGGCCGCTTCCAGGCTGTCGCCAAGCGCCAGCCGCGCCGCGATGGCCGCGGCAAACGTGCAGCCGGTGCCATGCGTGTGCACGCCAGCGACACGCGGGCTCACCAGCTGCACGACGAGGTCGCCGCCGTCGCCGTCGACGAGCACGTCCACGATGTCGGGGCGGTTGAGATGCCCGCCCTTCACGATCACATCGCGCGCGCCGAGGGCGCGGATGGCGTGGGCGGCGCGAATGGCGTCGTCCAGCGTGGCGATGGTCAGACCGGTGAGCACTTCGGCCTCCGGGATGTTCGGCGTCACGACCCGGGCCAGCGGCAGCAGCCGTTGCCGCAACGCCGCCACCGCGTCTTCGGCCAGCAGATGGTCGCCGCTCTTCGACACCATCACCGGATCGACGACCAGATGCGGCAGGCGAAGGCGCGTGACCGCCTCAGCCACGGCCTCGACGATGGCCGCCGATGCCAGCATGCCGGTCTTCACGGCATCGCAGCCGAGATCGCTCACCACGGCGTCGATCTGCGCCACCACCATGTCTGGCGGCGCGACGCGCAGTGCGGTCACGGCCACGGTGTTCTGCGCCGTGAGGGCGGTAATGGCCGAGGTGCCGTAGACCCCGAAGGCCGCAAAGGTCTTCAGGTCGGCCTGGATGCCGGCGCCGCCGCCGGAATCACTGCCTGCAATTGTCAGCGCTGTCCGCATGTTGATAAGATTCCTTCCGTATGACGCATTATCGTGCCGCTCGCCTCCAGGACTCCACGACCCGTCCCGACTCGCGCGCGGTTCGCGTCGGCCTCATGGCCGGAACGGTGGCCGGAGCAGCGGTGCTCACGGCCGTGGCCGCGCAAGTCAGCGTCACGTTGCCGGGGTCGCCCATTCCGTTCACGTTGCAGCCGATCGCGGTGCTGCTGGCGGGCCTCTCGCTCGGCGCGCGTGTGGGCGCCCTCAGCCAGGTGCTCTACCTGGTGGCGGGCGTGGCTGGGGCGTCCGCGTTTGCCTGGTCGCCGGTGCTGTTGCCGGGCGCGGCCAGACTGCTCGGACCGACCGGCGGATTCCTCCTGGCGTTCCCCGTGGCGGCGGCCGTGGCCGGACTGCTCAGCGAGCGCGGCGTCACGAGCGGCGCGCTCGGCACCGCAGCCGCCATGGTGGCGGGGCTCGCGGCGCTGTATGCGGGCGGGATCGCATGGGCGAGCCTGTTCGTGCCGGCGACGACCAGCGCCGGCATCTTCGGGTCGTTCGCGCCCTACGCCGTGGCCGATATCGTCAAGGTTGCCTTGGTCGCACCGGTCGTGCCGATGGTGCGGCGGGCGCTGTCCGGCTCGCGCCCGTAGCGGCCCCGGTGGCCGCTTCCGCGCGGCCGAAGATCAGGAAGTACTGAAACGGTAAAAACGTCTCCCGCCGTTGGAGGACGAGGCCAGCCTTGACGGCTTCGGCCTCAATGACCTCGGGCGCGACACGGTCGCCCGCGTCGGGGCCTGGTCCCGCCCCGCCGCCCCGAAAGTCGACCACGCCCACGCGTCCAAGCGGCTTCAGCGCGGCCGCGAGATTGCGGAACAGCGTCACGCGGTCCTCGATCTCGTGCACGACGTCGACAATCAGCACGGCGTCGAGCTTGCCGGCGGGAAGCCGCGGATCGCTGCCACGCCCGAGCAATGGCCGCACGTTCGCCAGGCCCTCGCGTTGCACGCGCCTGGTGATGGCGGCCAGCATCTCGGGCTGCACGTCCTGCGCGTAGACCACGCCGTTGGGCCCGACCCGACGGGCCAGGCGCACGGTGAACCATCCGCTTCCGGCGCCCACGTCAGCCACTACCGACGCATCGGCAATACCCAGGGCATCGAGGATCTGATGTGGGCGCTGCCACTCGTCGCGGTCGGGCGCCTCGAGCAGTCCCAGATCCTGCGGAGGAAACAGGCGTCCATGCGGGCTCTTCGCTGGCGGTGGCGTCTGGGCCGCCAGTTGCAGGCAGGCGGCCGCCACGACGAGCCCCACCACGCCCGCACCTCTCATTGACACGCTGATTACTATACTAGGGCCATGCTGCCAGCTTTCTTCGACTCGATCGTGTCACTCATCGTCAAGACGTCCACCGATTTGCCTCCCGACGTGCGGGCCGCGATGCGAGTGGCGATGGACCACGAGGACGCGCCGCGCGCCGCGCAGGCCCTGTCGATCATCGGACGGAACATCGACCAGGCGGCGGAGGTCGAAGGCGCCATCTGCCAGGACACCGGCATGCCCACCTTCGAGGTGAAGACGCCGGTCGGGGTGAACCAGATCGTGCTCGAGCAGCGCATCAAGGACGCCGTGGCCGAGGCGACCAGGCGCGGCAAGCTGCGGCCCAACTCGGTCGACTCGCTTACGGGGGAGAACTCGGGTAACAACCTCGGGCCGGGCACGCCGATCGCGCCCGGCGCGCAGCCTTTGCCTTGCGCGTTCCACACCGCGTGCAGGATGCACTTGCGCACGCCTTCGATGGTTCGATCGGCGCGGCCGAGATGCGCGAGCTCCGACGGCAGCGAGTACTGCGCGTTCATGTTCTCGCA
>JANNEJ010000378.1:0-7328 GCA_031378585.1 Acidobacteriota bacterium
TCGAGCAAGGCAAGTGGATCATGACCGGCGCGACCGATCCGGCCGCGGCCGCGACCCGCGAAACGGGTGGGCATGTCCCCGGGGTCGTGGCCTCGCGCGACTTCCGCACGGCGGCGGACCTCGATGCACTGGCGGCGCTCGCCGGCACCCGCGTCAGCGCCACCGGTGCGGTACTGCAGCCCGACCCTGGTGCTCTCGCCCCCGCCCTCGACGGTGGCCGCTCGGGCCCGTCCTTCACGCTGCTCAACCCGTCGGTGCCCGCGCGTTGGCACCAGGGCGACACCGGCCTGGCGGTGTATGTGGACACGCAGACCGGCGGCCATCCGCAGTTTGCCGGCGGCGGCCTCGCGCAACTGGCGCGTTCGGCGGCCGCCTGGACCGGCCCGGGCTCGCTCAATCTGCAGATGGGCGTGGCCCGCGGTCCCCGGTGCTTTTCGAACAGCGAGAGCGATGCGCGGATCTCAATCACCTACGGCGACCCATGCGGCGAGATCGCCGACGCCAGCAACACGCTCGCGATCGGCGGCGCATACTTCTCGTCCGACACGCGCACTGTGAACGGCGTGTCGTACTGGCGAATCCTCAAGGGCATGGTCATCACCGACAACGTCACGACCAAATACTCGTGGATGTCGACGGGGTGCTACGAAGACATGATCACGCACGAGCTGGGTCACGCCATCGGCTTCGGTCACTCTGCCGCAAGTGGCGCCGTGATGGCGCCGTCAATAGCGTCGGGCTGCACCAGTCGCACGACTGGGCTGCCGCTGCAGCCAGACGATCTGGCCGCCGTGGCAGCGGTGTACCCAGGCGGGCAGGTCACGCCGCCTCCCTCGTTGGCCCCCTCCACGCCCACGGCGTTTGGCGCAGTCGTGTCGGGTTCCACGGTCACCATCAGCTGGACGCCGGCCCCCTCCGGCGGAGTGGCCACCTCCTTCCAACTTCGGGCCGGCAGCGCGCCCGGCGCCTCCAACTACGGCGCGGCCACCGTCACGGGCACGTCGCTCGTCGTGCCAAACGTGCCAAACGGCACCTACTACATCCGCCTTCTGGCCGTGAACGCCCAGGGGGCGAGCGCGCCGACTGCCGACCAGATGGTCATCGTCGGCCCGGCCTTGCCCGGGGCGCCGCGCAGTCTCACCGCCGCGGCCGGCGCCGGGCGCATCGTGACCATTGCCTGGCTGGCGCCTGCAAGTGGCGGCACACCCATGGGCTACGTCATCCTGGCAGGACCCGTCTCGGGATCGAGTCTCTATCAGGTGCCGGTGTCAGGCACCTCGGTTTCGGGCCCCGTACCTGCGGGCACCTACTATGTGCGCATGGTGGCCGTGAACGGCGCGGGGGTGGGACCGGCCTCGTCAGAGGTCGTGCTGACAGTTCCCTAGGGCCTGGTTGCCTGCATCGCGGGACTTTCGCGGCGATGCGTACGCGAGACGCTGCCCGCCCCAGCCCCAGCCCCGAGCCCCGAGCCCCCAGTCCCGGAGCGCTATACTGCCTTATTGCACTGCATTTGCTTTGGAGGCTCGTATCCCCATGCGTCGTCTGATCCTTTCTCTCGTCCTTCTCGTCGCGGCAGTCAGTTCTGCCGCCGCCCAGTCCACCTCCATCAACGGGTCGATTGAAGGCATCATCTCCGACGAATCAGGCGGCGTGCTGCCTGGTGTCACGGTGACGATCACCAACCTCGACACCGGCGACACGCGCGTCGTCGTCACCAACGAAAGCGGTCTTTACCGCGCGCCTCTGCTCTCGCTCGGCCGGTACAAGGTCGAGGCCGAGCTGCAGGGCTTCAAGAAGATCGAGCAGCTGGGCATCAACATCTCGGCCGGTCAAACGGCGGTCATCAGCATGAAGCTCGGTGTTGGCGCGCTCTCTGAAACCATCTCGGTCACCGCCGACGCTCCACTGGTCGACCTCGGCAAGATCGAGCAGGGCCGCACGATCACGGAAGCCGAGATGAAGACGCTGCCGCTCACCTCGCGCAATCCCTACAACTTCGCGCTGCTGCAGCCCGGCGTCGTCGGCTTCGAGAACTCGGAGTTCGGCGTGCCGCGCTTGACGTGGATCGGGGCGCTCATGCGCATCAACTACCAGATCGACGGCAGCAACAACACCCAGAAGGATCGCGCCGGCCTGCGGCAGATGCCGATGTCGGAAGTGATGATTCGCGAGGTCAAGGTCGTGACGACCGGCTACGCGCCCGAGTTCGGCCAGACGATGGGCCTCATCTACAACGCCATCACGCCCTCGGGCACCAACACCTACCGAGGGCAGGGCAGCTACCGTTTTCAGCGCAAGGCGATGGCGGCGTTCCCCTTCTTCACGCAGGGCGTGCGCAACGACAGCACCAAACCGCCGACCGACGTGAACGTCTACACCGCCGACATCGGCGGTCCGATCGTCAAGAACAAGACACATTTCTTCGGCGGCTACGAGCACACGGAACGCGACCTGTCGGGTGGCGCCGTCATCACGATCACGCCGGCCAACCAGGCGCTGCTCGGCTTGAACGAGCCCCGCTACCAGCCGCGCGGCCTGAATACCGAGTTTGCCATCGGCAAGCTCGACCATCAGTTGAACGACGCCAACCGGGTGTCGTTGCGCTACATCTTCTTCGACAACTTCATCACCGCGAACGTGGGCGGCGGCATCGGCTCGGTGCAGCGCGCGACCGACTTCGCTGATCGGCAGCACTCGACGGCCCTGCAGCTCATCTCCACCATCCGTACCAACCTGCTGAACGAACTGCGTGTGCAGTACGCGACCCGCGCGCAGGGCCGCACGCCGGCGGAGCTGGCCGGCACTGGTCCTGCCATCAACATCCCGAACGTGGCCAACTTCGGCGGTCCCGTCTCGAACCTTGCCGACGCCGGCTTCGGTTTCACCCAGGACGTGGCCCAGGTGAACAACAGCCTCACCTATCTGGCCGGCAACCACTCGTTCAAGGGCGGCTTCGACGCCCAGCATGTGGCCGACTCGCGCACGAGCACGCCCTTTCAGCTCTACACCTTCGCCACGGTGGCGGCCTACGAGGCGGCACGCATCGGCGCGAATCCGTTCTCGTACAACACGTTCCAGCAGTACTTCGGTGAACCCGACCTGGACTTCTCGTCGAACCTCTACGGCCTGTTCATCCAGGACGACTGGCGTCTCACCGACTCACTGAAGGTGCTGTACGGCCTGCGCTACGACGTCTACGACGTGCCGGCGCCCAACGCCAGTTCGCCCTTCGACACGTCGCGCGACTTCGTGGTCGACAAGAACAACCTCGCCCCGCGCTTCGGCGTGGTGTGGACCGTCGGCAGTGACCGCCGCACCGTGGTGCGCGCCAACACCGGCATCATGTACGACCAGGCGTTGCTAGCCAGCTACGAGCAGGCGCTCATCAACGACGGCACCAACCAGCGCGCGGCGGCCTCGTTCCAGCCCACGCAGGTCGGCGCCCCGGCCTACCCGGCGGTGTTGTCGGCCGGCGCCGGCGCCACACCCAACACGCTCACCACGGTGTCGCGTGACTTCAAGGTGGCCAACAACTGACAGAACAACGTGCAGATCGAACGCCAGCTGAACGACCACTTCGCGGCCTCCGTGGGCGCGTCGTACTCGCGCGGTTACAACCTGCCGCTCATCAGCAACATCAACGCCATCAACCCGACCGGCCGCCTCGACGACGGCCGGCCCATCTACAGCACCGCGGTGAATGCGAGCACCCGGCTCGACCCGCGCTACAACGTGATCAACCAGATCGAGTCGCTGGGCGAGTCGACCTACAAGAACCTGACCGCGCAGCTGACGGGTCGCAACTTGAAGGGCATACAATTCGACTTCGCCTACACCCTCGGCAAGAGCGAAGACAACGCGCCCATCACCAGCGTGCTGTCGGTGACCGGCGATGCGGGTCGTACCAATCCCGAAAGCCTCGACTTCGACCTGGGTCCCAACGTGCTCGACCAGCGCCACACGTTCACCGGCAGCATCGTGGCGCGTCCCCACATCGACGGCGGCAATGACTTCACGCGCGGCCTGGTGAACGGCACCATTCTGGGCGTGGCCCTGCAGCTTGCCAGCGGTATCCCGATCAACCTGCGCGCCAATCCAGGCGAGATCAACAACGACGGCATCGGCAGCGATCGTCCGTCGGGCGTGGCCCGCAACTCGCTGAATCTGCCGGCGCGCTACAACGTGGATCTGCGCCTGTCGCGTCAGGTGCCGCTTGGCGGCGCGCGCAAGGCCGAAGTGATTGCCGAAGTGAAGAATCTCTTCAACACCGTGCAGTGGAGTGGCGTGCAGAACGCCGCCATCACCGTGAATCCGGTGACCGGCCTGCCGACCGGCGTCGGCGCCGGCGTGCTGCCCACGAGCGGCGATCAGCTGACTCCGAACGCGGGCTACGAGCAGCGTCAGGTGCAGGTGGGTTTCCGCTTCGTGTTCTAGCGTTCTGTCGGAGGGGGCCGCGCGCGTGGCTCCCTCCGGTTCCGCGCAGCCTCGTTCCGCGAATGCCCCGTCTCTGTCACTTCGTGGTCTTCGCGTTCGCCGTCGTCTGTGCTGCGGAGGCGCAGGCACTCACCGGCCGCGTGGCGAACGCCGACGGCACGCCGGTGGCCGGCGCCGAGGTCAGCATCCTCGGAAGTTCCGGCACCGCGACGACCGATGCCGACGGCCGCTTTACGTGGACGCCGGACCCGCCGCTGCCATTCGAGGTGCTGATTGTCGCGCCCGGTGGCCTGTTCTTGAAGCCGATTCTGGTCGAACGTCTCGAGGCCGGCCAGCTGCTCGTGCTCACGCTGGAATCGCTCGTGAGCGAGCGCGTGACCGTATCGGGCGCGGCGCCCGATATCGAAGCCACGCCCACCGCCGCCACGGCCAGCCTGTCGCAGGCCGAGATCCAGACCCGCCTGCCGTCGAACCTCGTGCAGGCCCTCGAGAATGTCGCAGGCGTGAACCAGGTGAGCGAGGGCCAGGCCGCCGTGCCGGCCCTGCGCGGGCTGTCGGGCGGCCGCACCCTGATTCTGATCGACGGCGCGCGCGTGAACTCGGAACGTCGCGCTGGGGCGAGCGCGACCTTCCTTGACCCCGAGATCCTCGAAGGCGTCGACGTGGCGCGCGGACCGGGCTCGGTCGCGTACGGGTCGGACGCGTTTGGCGGTGTCATTGCCGTGACCACGCGCAAGGTGGCGCCGGGGTCGCCGCTGGCCGCGCGCGTGTCGGCCACTCTGGGCGAGGGCGTGCCCGAGCGGCGGATTGGCGCCGACGTGTCGAAAGGCCTTGCCCGCGGCTCGTTGCTGCTGGCCGTGCACGCGCGTCAGGCCGACGACTGGCACAGCCCGCAAGGCGCCGTGTTCAACTCGGGCTACCGCGACCACGGCCTGCTGACCCGCGCGACCCACACGGTGGGCGGCGGCTTTCTTTCGGCCGGTTACCAGGGCGATTTCGGCCGGGACATCGAACGCCCCCGCAACAATTCCCGCACCACCCGCTTCTTCTACCCAGAAGAGAACTCGCACCGCGTCACGGCAGAGTACGACAAGCCCGGCGTGGGTCCTTTCGAGGAACTGGGCCTGAACGCGTTCTACGGACACTACGGACAGGTGACCGATCAGGACCGGTTCGCGACCGCGACCGCCCCGAGAAGCGTGGACCGCGCCGACATCAGTGCTCACGACTCCCAGTTTCGCGGCTACGGCCGTCGCGCGCTTGGACGCGCACGCTGGGAACTTGGCGTGGACGTGAATGGCCGGGCGGGCCTGCGCGCCCTCGACATCTTCGAGCGCTACACGCTTGCGGGTGCGGTCACGACCACCCAGAATGTGGCGATCGACGCTGCCCGCCGCATCGACCGGGCCATCTACTCGAGCCTCGAAGCGATCGTGGCGCCCACGCTATCGCTGGCTGGCGGCGCGCGGGTCGACTACATCTCGACCACCAACCGCGGCGGGTTCTACGGCGACCGCAGCACGAATCACGGCGCGGCCTCGGGCTTTGTGGCGCTGACCGCCGGCAGTTACCGCGGATTCACCCTCACCGCTCAGGCGGCGCGCGGGTTTCGCGACCCCGTATTGTCGGACCGCTACTTCCGCGGACCCTCAGGACGCGGCTTCATCACCGGCAACCCCGGTCTCGATCCCGAATCCAGCCTGCAGTTCGATGCCGGCGTGCGCTACACCTCGCGCCGCGTGCGGGCTGCCGCCTACGCGTACCACTACCGCATTGCCGACCTCATCGAGCGCTTTCAGACAACGCCCGACGACTTCTTCTTCCGCAACCGCGGCCGCGCGCGGCTGCGCGGCGTAGAGCTCGAATCGCAGCTCGACCTGCCCTGGCGCATCGCCGTGGACACCGCTGTGCAGGTGGCGCGCGGCCGGGCGCTCGACACCAGCTCAGATCTCGACGGCATCTCCACGGAAACCGGCTCGGTGCAGGTACGGCGGACGCTAGGCACGCGCGGTTTCCTGCAGGCTCGCGCCGCGTGGTTTGCCGCAGACGGCCGGCCGGGTCCGACCGAACGCGCCGTGCCCGGCTACACGGTGATTGACCTGGGCGCGGGCGTGACGATGCGGAAGCCACTGGAAGTGCGAGGTCTCGTGCGTAACCTGTCGGGCGAGACCTATTTCGCCAGCCAGGACGTGCGCGCCGTGCTCGCGGCTGGCCGCACCGCGTCGCTCACGGCCGTCGTGCGCTTCTGAGCGAGGGCGCCTTTCAGCCGCTCCTGACTTCCACGGCGTGTCCGACTCCTGTACGATTGACCCCGCGGCTGCGAACGTCCGGCGGAACCCGATCTCCAGGTTCCGGGACGAGAGCCTCGCCTGCCGCAGGATCCGCTCCCATGCGCCGACTGTTGTTTGCTTGCGTGATCGTTGCCCTTGCCCTGTCTTCGTCGTTCGAGCGCAGCAGCGCCCAGAACCGGCTGCGACCGATTTCGGCCCTGACCGGGCGGCCCGCCCTCGAGCTGGCGCTGCGCAAGCTCGACACCGTGGGCAACCTGATGATGACCACGGCCCATCCCGATGACGAGAACAACGCGCTGCTGGCCTACTTCGGCCACACCAAGGGCTTCCGCACGTCGCTTGTGACCGCCACGCGCGGTGAAGGCGGGCAGAACGAGATCGGCCCAGAGATCTTCGAGGCCCTCGCCGTGCTGCGCACCGAGGAACTGGCGGCCGTGCACCAGTTCGACGGCGCCGAGCAGTACTTCACCCGCGCGGTCGATTTCGGCTTCTCGTTCAGCGTGGAAGAGACGCTCGAGAAGTGGGGCCAGCAGGAGATCCTGGGCGACTACGTGCGCATGATCCGCACGATTCGTCCCGACGTGATCGTCGGCTTCGTCTTTG
>JANNEJ010000429.1:0-1743 GCA_031378585.1 Acidobacteriota bacterium
TGAACGACAAATCGAGGTCGGCGGCGGCCTTGACCAGCGCCCGGTGCAGGTCGACCGGCAGTCGCAAGAGCACCCGGGCCACCCTCGGCGCCAGTTTGGCTGATACCGCACTCATTGGTCGAATGATATCATGAAGACAAAGCGATCGATATCATGCACGGGACCGTTGATTCGAACTGAGCATTCCGCTGTTAATCCCGGCGGGTCCATGGCGGGATGCCACGGCCGGGGTCTCGGGGTCGGACTCCCGTCACGGGGAATTGCGTCAGCCAATCGCGGCGCAACGATTACTATCGTCCGCGGAGGACACGAGCCGTGGCCAACGTATCCGTAAATTTCAGTACCCTGCAAGACCGGCACCCGACCAGCCGGGAAATCAAGGCCCTGGTTACGGGGATCCCGAAGTTTGTGGACGAGACCTGCTGCGTGCAGATGAGCTACGCCCTCAACAACGCCGGCGCCCCTGTCGAGGCCTACGAATTCCATAATCCCCTCGCCGGACGCAAGGTGCGGGCGTTCAAGTCCGGGGGCAGGAACTACATCTTCGAAGTGTCGGACATGCGGTTCTACCTCGACAACCGGTTTGGGTTGTCGGACAACTACCAGGGGTCGAAGCAGGCCATTGTCGGTCAGCTCGACGGCCGGACAGGCATTCTGGCCATGGGGCACCGCCACATCGACCTCTGGTTGGGCAGTGACATCCACCGCCCGAGTCACTACCGCATGAACTACCTCTGGACCAACGAGAGCATCAAGCTGAGGGGCGTGTTCTTCTGGGAAGTGACGTCTGAATTCGGCTTCTGACCGCGCGGGCGTGGGCGTCGCCAGCACCTGCCGAATGGCCTGGGAGGGCTACGGCGCGTCGGTCCGGGTCAGCACCAGGATGTGCTGCCACGGCAGGTCATCAAGTACCGAGCTCAAACGGAAGCCCTCGGCCTCGAGTTCCTGCCGTACCTCGGCCACGCTCATCTTGTGCTCGGGCCGGATCGGCACGCGGGGGTCTTCCTTGCGGAACTCGAGCAGCACGAGCCGGCCCGTGCGCTTCAGCGACGCGCGCAGGTTCCGGATGAAGGCCTGCGGGGCGGCCAGTTCGTGGTACACGTCCACCATCAGCGCCAGGTCGAGCGTGTCGGGCGGCAGCTTCGGGTCGTCGGGCGTGCCGAGCACCGGCACCACATTGGCGAGCTTGGCTCTGGCCACGTTGCGCACCAGCAGGTCGAGCATGCCGGGCTGGATGTCGGTACCGTAGACCTTGCCGGTCGGACCCACCGCTTGCGCCAGGCGCACCGTGTAGTAGCCCGAACCGGCGCCAATGTCGGCCACGACCTGCCCGGGAAGAATCTTCAGTGCCAGGATGGCCTTGCTCGGCGCTTCTTCCGACTCGCGTTCGGGACGTTCGAGCCACTCGGCGCCGCCCACGCCCATCACCGGCGCAATCACGCGCCCGCTCACCGGATGGCGTGCCTGCGCGTGCACGACCGCCGCCAGGGCAAGCGCAACTCCGGCCGCCACCGCGCACAGGCGCGTAAGATTCAGCGATCCGGCACGATGACTGGGGCGCAAAGGGTTGACGTTCACCTACAGGCATCGTAGTGCCGCCACTGCCGCCGGTCAATCGACGGGGGCGCGGCCGTGCGCGCGGTCCGTGCGCGCTCGGGCCCGACCCGATAAGATATCGGCACCGATGGCCGCGATATTCCCGTTTGCCGCCCTGCGTCCCACGCCTGCGTCGGTGGCCCGCGT
>JANNEJ010000520.1:0-5473 GCA_031378585.1 Acidobacteriota bacterium
GTGCCGCCGTCGGCCGAAGGGCGCTGGTCGGTGCTCGACGCCACGGCGCAGGCGTCACCGACAACGTGGGCCACGGCACTGACGCGGCAGTTGCTCGCGCGCCACGGCGTGGTCACGCGCGGCGTCACCGCGCTTGAACCGATCGCTGGCGGGTTCAGCACCCTCTACCCGGTGCTGCGCCGGCTCGAAGACACGGGGCGCGTGCGCCGCGGCTACTTCGTGGCGGGCCTGGGCGGCGCGCAGTTTGCCGAGCCCGGCGCCATCGACCGGCTGCGCGCGGAGCGAGACGGCCCGGCCGAGGCACGGGCGGTGATGCTGGCGGCCACCGATCCCGCAAGTCCCTATGGCGCGCTGGTGGAGTGGCCGGCGTGGGCCGGTGCCCCCGCGCTGCGCGCAAGCCGCGTGGCCGGGGCGCGCGTGGTGCTCGTCGATGGGCATGCCGCGGCCTGGATCGCGCGCGGCGACCGACAGATTCTTGTGGCGGCGCCCGACGAGGAGCCGGAACGCGGACGGCGCTGCCGCGCCACGGCGCGCGAACTCGCACGAGTGGCCCACGAGTCCTCCGCCGAGCGCCGCGGCTGGCTGATTACCGAGATCAACGGCGCCCCCGCGGCCGCGAGCCCACTGGCGGCGTACTTCGCCGACGCCGGATTTGCCGCGACCAGCGGCGGCCTGCAACTGCGGGTGCCCCACGAGCGCGGCCGTGCCTGAGCGCGAGGCGATCGCGCGAGCCGCCGCGGCGCTGCTCGAGGCGTTGTCCGGCCATGGCGACGACTAGTCGAGGGCCGCCGATGCGGCTACGCTATGAAGCCGTGCTGAGACGCTTCACGAGACTGCTCGAGATGGTCGGGGTGAACTCCGTGCCGGTGCTCGGGGTGTTTGCCAGCGACTGGTCGTCGGCTACGGCGTTGAGCGTCTACTGGGCCGAGAACCTGATTGCCGCCGTGCTCATCGGCGCGCGGCTGTGGCTGCATCGACGCTGGTCGGCCGACGCCGTACCCAGCCCATCGCTGACGACCGGGCCTCGCCCTGTAGTGGCCCAGGCTCCCGGTACCTTTCTGGGAAAGGCTATTCCGTTCACACTCGCTCACGGCGTCATGCTGGGTGCCGTCTTCGTCGTGGTCGTCAAGGCGAGCCCGGATATGGCGGACCTGCAACAAGCCATCGTCGCGCTGCTCGTCTTCCAGGGCCTGGCCTTCGGCATCGACCTGTGGACACTGGACCGCTGGCCGCCGCAGCGCGTGAACGAGCGCGCCGACCACCTGCTCGGAAGAGTGGTCCTGGTGCACCTGAGCATCATCGCGGGCATGTTCCTGGCGGCGTGGCTGGACCAGCCCGGTGCGTTCTTCGCGTTCTTCGTTGGGTGCAAGGTGCTGGCCGACCTGACGCAGTTCCTACCGCGCATCAACACGGCGCCAGGCAGCGCGCCGCCGCGCTGGTTGTCGGTCCTCATGCGGCGCTTTCCCAAGAAGGACGGCCTGACGTTTGACGAACACTGGACGCGCTCGCACGGTGGCACCGCAATCCCCTCGCCGCCGGCCGAGCCGTCGACGACCAGCCGGCCCCGGAAGGGGCGCCGCTAGAGCGTTTCGAGTGCGGCGTCAACCCACGATGCGGTCAGGATGCGTGTAGACGTTCATGCTTCGGCCACGGACGAAGCCGCACAGCGTGATGCCCGAGGCCCGCGCCAGATCGACTGCCAGGCTCGACGGCGCTGACACGCCCGCCACGAGCGGCACCCCGCCGAGCAGTGCCTTCTGCACGAGTTCGAACGACGTACGTCCGCTGACGACCAGCAGCACGTGGTCGAGCGGCAGTCGGCCGTCAAGCAGCGCCCGGCCGATGATCTTGTCCACCGCGTTGTGGCGTCCGACATCTTCGGCGGCCAGCAGCACGCGGCCGTCGAGGTCGCAGAGCGCGGCGGCATGAATGCCGCCAGTGGCGTCGAAGGCGGCCTGTGCCGCGCGCAGCGCCACCGGCAAGGCCGACACCACCGCCGCCGGCACCGTCCATGCAGCGGTAACACTGGCGGCGCGCGTACGCAACGACTCGATCGTGCGTCGCCCGCACAATCCGCACGCCGCCGTCGTGATGACCTGGCGGCGTTCGCCGAGCCGCGCGGCCACCCGTACGGCGGCCTCGCCGGTCACGGTCACGTTCAGCACGTTGCCGCGGGCCTCGACCTCCACGTCGTCGCACAGTTCCACCGCCGCCACCTCGTCCACCTGGCGCACGACGTCTTCGGCCAACAGAAAACCGCACGCCAGCGTGATGTCGTGTCCGGGCGTGCGCATGATCACCGCGAATGGCGCGCCGTTCACTCGCACTTCGAGCGGCTCCTCCACCGCCACGCGGTCGTCAGCCACGTCCGCGCTGTCGCCGGTGAGCCGGCGGATGCGGACCTCGCACGTGGCGCGGACGCTCATGCCAGTGACTCCGGCGAGGAGCGGCTGGCCTGCGCAGTGGGGCGGGCCAGCGCCCGGATCGACGCGGGCACGGGGCGCGGCATCTCGATCCAGCCCTCGCAACCAGCGGCCACCACGCGATCTCGGGACGCACGCTGCCGCGCCGTAGACATCGCGCGGGCATCCGCGTCGTCGTGCACCACGAGTACCAGGAGTTCGATCGCCACGGGTCTGTCGCGGAGTATAGCGCCGCGACGATTCCGGCTGGCCGGTCGCTCCAGGACAACCGAATCGGCTACGATTTGCGCATGGCACAGACCTTCTCGTTCGACGTGACGTCCACCATCGACCTGCAGGAGGTGGACAACGCCGTCAACCAGGCCAAGAAAGAGATCGCCCAGCGGTACGACTTCAAGGGCTCCCTTGCCACCATCGAGCTCGACCAGAAAGCGGGCACGCTCACCCTCACCGCCGAAAACGCCTTCAAGCTCGGCGCCGTGTGGGAAGTGGTGCAGACGCGGCTCGTGCGGCGGAACGTGCCGGTGAAGAACATGAAGCCGGCCGATCCCGAGGCGGCCGGCGCGGGCACGATGAAGCAGATCGTCACGCTGCAGCAGGGTATTCCCAGCGACGCCGCTCGCGAGATCGTGAAGTACCTCAAGGACGGCAAGATGAAGAAGGTGCAGGCATCGATTCAGGGCGACCAGCTGCGCATAGCCTCGTCGTCGAAAGACGACCTGCAGGACGCCATGGCGGCTCTGCGCGAACACGACTTCGGCGTGGCCCTGCAGTTTGGCAACTACCGGTCGTAAGTTCGCGCCTGGCCCGGCCCGTCGTATACTGATAGTCCCCAGGAGGACTGCGTGAGATTTATTCGACCTGTTCCGGTAGTCGTGGCGGCGTTGGTCATCGCGGCTTGGCTCTCGGCCCCACACGTGTCGGCCCGCCAGGCGGCGCCGGGTGCCCCGACGAACCTGACCTATAGCTTGAACGGCATCAACCTCACGATGAGCTGGACGCACGCCACCGGCCCGTTCACGCACTACATCATCGATGTCGGCACCGCCCCTGGTGTCGCGAACCTCGCGCAGTTTTCGACCACCGCCTTTGTCGACCCGAGCAAGCTGCCGCAGATGCTGGCGGCGGTGAATAACCCGGGGGCGCCGACCGGCAGCTACTTCGTGGCCGTGCACGGTGCCAATGGCAACGTCGTGGGGCCGGCCTCGCCCGAGCTCAACATCGTCATCCCGGGCGGCTGCGTCGCCCCGGGGGCGCCCACGAACCTGACGGCCATCGTCCGTGGCACCTCGTCGTGGATCATGTGGAACGCCGGCAGCGGCGGACTGCCGTCGGCTTACGTGCTGCAGGCGAGCACGCAGTCGGGCGCCAGCTTCAATGCCGGACTGCTGGGCCAGGCGGCGTTTGGCGCGCCGGCGTTCAATGTGGCCTTGCCGGCAGGCACCTACTTCCTGCGGGCCTTCTCGACCAACGCGTGCGGCACGAGTGGAGTCTCAAACGAGGTGTCAGTCACGGCCGGCATCAACACTCCGGCGACCTCGCCGAATCTCGTCGTGGGCGACCGGCTGCCGCAGCCCGACGTGCGGGCCCTGGTCTTGACGCTGGCGCAGCAGGCCGCCAGCCAGGGCTTCCTCGACCCCTTCGTCGCGTGCCCGACTCGTGCTGGCTTCTCGGATAGCAACCTCGAGGCCCGCAAGACGCAGCGCAACGCCTACATCGACTTCATGGTCAACAGCTTGCGGACCATCGATCGGCGGTTTGGCTACAACGCCAAGCCCACGCGCGCCAGCATTCCGGCCATCATCGCCGGCGACGAGATCGCCTACCACTACGGCTCGGACGCGCCAGAAGGCTCGCCGAACGTCTACCTCGTGGACCTCCTCGGCGGGCACTGCACGGGCGTGAGTGGCGACGCGAACCGGGTCAACCCTGACTACCGAACCTTTTACAACGAGTTCGGCCGGTGGACTGGCGCCGGCCAATTCTAGACCTTGCTCCGCAGAGAGGACCGCACATGTCGCGCTTGAGCTTCGTCCATGTTCTTGGGGCCATCGGCCTCGCCGTCGCCACCATCAGCTGCAGCGGGTCGGCCGGGTCGCCCGTATCGCCCTCCGCTGCGGCGGCTGGTTCAACCGGTGCGGCCGCTGACGGCTCCACACTCAAGGTCCCGGCGCCGGTGCTACGGTCGCCGACAACCGGTGCCACCGTTAGCGCGACCCCCGACTTGCTCGCCGATTCCACGGTAGGGAAGTACTGGTCGGTGGCGGTGCGCACGCTGCGTTTCCAGGTCAGTGAAGCCAGCGGGTTCGGGGCGCTCACCGACGAGGGCGTGGCCACGGCCAACACCGTCGGCCTGGTGACGTACCGCGTGCAACGGGCACAGCGCGCTGGCATCCGCGTCTACTGGCGGGCGCGCGCGGAACTCGACGGGGCGTTTGGCCCGTGGTCTGACACGCGCGAGCTCGTCGTGAGCGGGTCGGTGGCGCCGCCGCCCACGACGGGCGGCAACCGCACCCCGAATCCGCCCGCGGGCCAGCGACTGCCGCTGCCCAACGTGCAGGCGCAGATCGCGCAGTGGACGGCCGAACGTCCCGACCTGTTCCCCTCGCAGCAGTGCCCCCGCGGGATCAAGTATGTGAACAGCCCGTGGCAGGACTACATCGTGGACCGGCTGCGCCAGCTCGACACACGGTGGGGCTACAACGCGAAACCGACGCGCGGCGCTGCCGACAATGGCGGCGTCCCCGTGGTGGCTGCGGGCGACGAGATCCTCTACAACTACGGCTCGAACGCCGACGAAGGCAACACGTCGGAGGTCTACGCGGTGGACATGCTCGAGGCGCACTGCGGCTCGGCCCGCCTGACCTGGCGCGTGTTCACCGGTGAAGAGCCGGTGCGGTGGACGGGCGCCGGACGCTTCTAGGGGCGGGGCTCGGGTCCCGGGGCTCGGGTCCCGGGAAAGACAGAACGAAGGCCGGCAGCCATCTGCCGGCCTTTCGTATTCTTGATGCATCCCGCCGTAAGGAGGCCGGTCGGCGCGAAGGGCCGAC
>JANNEJ010000558.1:0-6300 GCA_031378585.1 Acidobacteriota bacterium
TGAAGACGCACGCCGTTCGATGACGATGCGCGAGCTGATGACACACACCGGCGGCCTCGCGTATGGGCTGGTGGGCAACCATCCGGTCGACCGGCTCTTCGTCAAGGCGAATGTCCTCAATCCGGCATTGCCATTGCAGGCCATGGTGGACGCCGTCGCGGGGTTCCCACTACTGGCGCAGCCCGGCTCGCGCTGGTCGTACAGCATCGGTGCGGACGTGCAGGGGTATCTGGTCGAGAAGCTGTCGGGCATGCCGTTTGCGCAGTTCCTGCAGACGCGGCTCTTCACGCCGCTCGGCATGAAAGACACTGCGTTCCATGTGCCGGCAGACAAGCTCGGCCGGCTCGCCACCATGTACGGCGAGGACGACCGCGGCGACGTGCGGGAGCTCGGCCTTGCGCGAGACACGGCCACGGCCGCGGGCGCCCTCGTCGCCCACGACCAGCTGAGCGACCCGGCCGTGGTGCCGCAATCGGCGTTTGGCGGGCACGGGCTCCTCTCCACGGCCGCCGACTACGCGCGGTTCTGCCAGATGCTGCTCGACGGCGGCGAGTTCGGCGGCGCGCGCGTGCTGGCGCCGCGGTCGGTCGAGATGCTGCGCACGAACCACGTGCTGGCCGAGCCGCTGAAGACCGTGCGTCAGGGCACGGGTTGGGGGCTGGGCGCGCAGGTGGTGATGGATGCCGCAGCGGCAGGCGAGCCGTATTCGGACGGGTCGCTCAACTGGTTTGGCATCGGCGGCACGTGGTTCTGGATCGACCCGGTGCGGGACATCGCCTTCATCGGAATGATTCAGCATCAGGGCCGCACGCTGCTCAGCGCCACGCAGATTCACGGCTACTCGCGCAATCTCGTCTACCAGACGCTCCTCGATTGAGGCGGACATGACCAGCAGAGCTCACACGATGTGCAGCGCGGCGTTTGTGGCGGCGCTGGCGCTGGCCCAGGGACACGCGCAAACGACCGCGCCGATGGCACCAGGCGAATGGCGGCACTACGGCGGCGACGCCGGTGCCCGCAAGTACTCGCCGCTGGCGCAGATCGCCAAAGACACGCTGCCGCGACTCGCCGTGGCGTGGCAATGGGCCTCGCCCGATAACGCAGTGGTGGCGGCCAACCCCACGTCGCGTCCTGGCGGCTATCAAGACACGCCGCTCATGGCCAAGGGCGTGCTGTACACGGTCACTTCGCTTGGTCAGATCGCGGCTATCGATCCGGGCACGGGCGCCTCGGTGTGGACGTTCGATCCGGGCAGCTGGAAGGAAGGTCGTCCGGGAAACCTGGGCTTCGTGCATCGCGGCATGGCCTACTGGACCGACGGCACGCGCGAGCGGCTGGTGGTCGGCACGGGTGACGCGTATCTGATTGCCGTCGATGCCGTGACCGGCGCGCTCGACCAGTCATTTGGCGAGGGCGGCCGCGTGGACCTGATGGCCGGCGTGGAACGCGCCGTGCGCACGACCCTCTACTCGAGTTCGTCGGCGCCGGTGGTGTGCCGCGACGTGATCGTGGTGGGGGCGAGCGTGCACGACGGCCCGGCCACGAAGGAGTACCCGCGCGGCGACGTGACCGGCTACGACGTGCGCACCGGCAAGCGGCTGTGGACGTTCTACTCGATTCCGCGCAAAGGCCAGCACGGACGCGACACCTGGAGCGGCGATGCCGCCGAGTACACCGGCAGCACCAACGTCTGGAGCCTGATGTCGGCCGACGAGGACCTGGGGCTCGTCTATCTGCCGTTCGGCACGCCCACCAACGACTTCTACGGCGGCCACCGTCCAGGCGCGAATCTGTTTGCCGAGTCGATCGTAGCGGTGGAGGCGCGGACGGGGAAGCGTCGCTGGCACTACCAGGTCGTGCACCACGGGTTGTGGGACTACGACCTGCCCGCCGCACCCACGCTCGTGGATATCACGGTCGGTGGCCGCGCCATCAAGGCCCTGGCGCAGGTGACCAAGCAGGGTTTCGCCTACGTGCTCGACCGGCGCACCGGCGTGCCCGTGTGGCCCATTGAAGAGCGGCCCGTGGCGCAGTCGGCGGCGCCGGGCGAGCGATCGTCGGCCACCCAGCCGTTCCCGTCGAAGCCGCCGGCCTTCGAGCGGCAGGGCCTCACCGACGACAACCTGATCGACTTCACGCCGGAACTGCGGCAGAGAGCCGTCGAGGCGCTCGAGGACTTCGATCGCGGACCGCTCTACACGCCGCCGACTGAACGCGGCACGGCGCAGCTGCCTGGGTGGGTCGGTGGGGCGAACTGGGGCGGCGCGGCCTTCGATCCGGAGACCGGCCGGTTGTTCGTGCCGTCGATGACGAGTCCCACGATGGTGCAACTCGTGAAGCCGGACGCCGACAAAAGCAACTTTCAGTTGCGGCGTGGCGGGCAGATGTTCATGCCGACGGTGGATGGTCTGCCTGTGGTGAAACCGCCCTACAGTCGAGTGACGGCTCTCGACTTGAACCTCGGAACGATGGCGTGGATGTCGCCGATTGGCGACGGCCCACGGCAACACCCGCTACTCGCGGCGCTGAATCTGCCGCCGCTCGGCATGGAGGCGCGCGCGAATCCTCTCGTCACGAAGACGTTGCTGTTCCTCTCACAAGGCGGTGGCAATGTTGGCGGGGTACCGGGCATCACGCCGGCGGGCGCCAGCACCGGCCCGCCCCCGCCTCCTCCCGAAACGCGCAAGCTCCATGTGTTCGACAAGGCCACCGGCGCGCACCTGTGGGAGGCCGTTCCACCCATTCCCGGGCCGATGGCGACGCCCATGACTTACATGTTCAAGGGCAAACAGTACGTCGTGATGGCCGTGGGCAATGGCCTGAACGCGGGCCTCGTGGCCTACGCGCTCGCGGAGTAGCGGCTCGCGCGTCGGTGTGCGTGATGGTCACGCGCGCACCCACGGCGCGGTCATGCCATGCGTGCCTTCGGGTCACGGCAGGGCGTGCGCCACGATCGGCATCGCCAGCGACTGACTGCCCATCTCGATGTACAGCTGACCGTCCATCACGTTGAGCGTGAGCGCCGAGCGGCGCTCGAGCCCGGCCGCGCAGGCTTCGACCACGGTCCGGTCGAGCTCGTAGACGGGAATCTCGGACGCGCGATGGATGCGCTGACCGTCAAACTGCGCCAGTACCTGACGGATGTCGCGATGCGTGTAGATGGCCACGCGGCTGGCCAGCTTGCTGGCGCGGTGCACCCGGTCGGCACTCGGCATGCCCACTTCGATCCAGGTCGTGATTCGGCCGGTGAGGTCGCGCACGACCACCGGCGGGTCGTCGCCCGACGACAGGCCATCGGTGAACGCGATGCCGTCTTGGTACTCGAGGCAGTAGGCGAGGACCCGCGCCACCATGTACTCGGCGCTTTCTGAGGGATGCCGGGCCACCTTCAGGTCGAGCGTTTCGTAGACGCCGCGATCGACGTGCGACAGATCGATGGCGAGGGTGTAGAGCGTCGCGGTCTGGGCCATGCAGGACGCTCATGGTACTCGACTCAGGGTGGCCCGAGTCCTCGCAGCGTGAGGGATGCGCGGTCTGCATGACGCTTGCCAATTGAGAGAGAAGGCGCCACACTCTGCCCTGTCTTGTCCCGCGTTGCCCAGGAGGCCTACATGGTACTCGCCCGAGTTCGAATCGCCCTTGCCGCACTCTGCATGACGCTGCTTGCCGCATCCGGCGCCTCGGCGCAGGTGTTCGGCACGTTTTCCTGGCAGATGCAGCCGTACTGCAACATCGTCACGCTGACCATTACGCAGATCCCCGGCGGCTACACCATCGACGGCAACGACAACCAGTGTGGGGTCGGCGGCAAGCTTGCCGGCGCGGCGGGGATGGCGCTCCTTAATCCTGACGGGACTGTAGGGCTTGAGTTCACCATCGTCACTGCGCCATCGGGCAAGGCCGTACACGTGTCGGCCAGCATCAACCCAGCCAATGGCAGCGGCCCGTGGACCGACAGCGTGGGGAACACCGGCAACTTTGCGCTGGGCTCGCCAGGGAGTGGGTCGCCGCGCCCGTTGCCGACGAGTGGCCTGGGGCCAGCGACGATTACGGCGACCGAGATTGCGGCAGCCGCCATCGGCGCGGCGCAACTTGCCACCAACGCCGTGACGGGCGCCAACGTCGTGAATGGCAGCTTGACATCCGCGGATCTGGCAGATGGTCCGCGCGCAGAGTTCAGCAGCGGCGATCAGGCGGTGACTCTGACGACGACGAGCGCTATAGTTCGCAGCGTCACGGTCACTGCGCCGGTCGGAGGAAAGGTGCTCGTGAACGGCAGCGGTTACGTCTGGGCCTCCGCGGCCGCAGCGTTCACTGCCCGCTGCTCCATCACAACAGGTTCGACGCTCGACTTCAGTCACTTGATCTACTTGAAAGATACGACTGTAGCCGTCGCCGACTCCGACGCGTTCGGGGCTGCCAGGGGGTTCACCGTGCCAGCCGGAGCGTTTACGGTCAATTTGGTCTGCGACGTGGTCAGCGGCAATGCGATCGTGTCCGACACCAGCTTGACTGCTCTGTTTGTCGCGCAATGAGGGGATTCCGGACCGGTGGCAGCGGACCACCGGTCTGGCACCACGCCGGACGACGTACGGCCCATCGCGTCGGCTTCTCGGCGTGTTGACCGTGTAAGCAGCTACAGCGCAACGGCTGTGGGGTGACCGGGTTCATCATTGCCGAGTGACGACCGCGTTGCTTGCGGTCCCGGCCCGCAACCGTTCGGTTCCGCCACCGCCTCATCGAGGGGATGAGCGAGTGTGCGATCTCGGCCGGCAGGGCGGGCTCGGAGTATCATTTCGTCGCCGGGTCTTGCCGGCCCATATTCGCTTTGATACCCCGCACGTCAACCGTCCTGGGCCTCGCGCTGTTCCTGCTGGCCGCGCCGGCTCGCGCTCAGCAGGCGGTGCCACCACCGCCTTCCGTGGCCAAACGGGCCACGGCTCGTCGTGTAGAACCTGGCGCCATCACGGTGGACGGACGCCTGTCCGAAGAGGTGTGGCAGTCGGCACTGCCGATCACCGACTTCGTGCAGAAGGAACCCACGCAGGGTGCGGCGCCCACCGACGCCATGGAGGTGCGCTTCACCTACGACGACCGCGCCTTCTACGTGGGCGCGCGCATGTCCAGCCGCAACGCGCACGGCATCCAGGCGCCACTGGGCCGACGCGACATCGTGGATCAGGCCGAGCGCATCCTCGTGTCGTTCGACACGTTCCTCGATCGCCGCACGTCGGTCGTGTTCGGCGTGACGGCCGCGGGCGTGCGCCTCGACCGCATTCACGCGACCGACGACGAAGAGAGGTTCGATGCCACCTACGACCTGGTGTGGGACGCATCCACCACGATGGACGAGGACGGCTGGTCGGTCGAGATCTGGATTCCGTTTGCGCAACTGCGCTTCAATCCCGAGAGCGACCTCACCTGGGGCCTGAACGTGCAGCGCTTCCGGCCCTCGATCAACGAGGAAGACACCTGGGTGCTGATCCCGCGTACCGTGCGGGCCTGGGCCTCGCGCTTCGGTGATTTGCGCGGCGTGACCGATGTGGCGCCGAGTCGTCGTCTGGAGTTGCTGCCGTATGTGGCGAGCGCTGCCACCGTCTATCCGGGCGCGGACGCCGCCAACCCCTTCAAGGCGGGCGCGAATCTGACCGGGCGGGTCGGTGCCGACGTGAAGATGGGCCTGGGGCCGAACCTGACGCTCGAAGCCACGATCAATCCCGACTTCGGGCAGGTCGAGGCCGATCCGGCGGAAGTGAATCTCACCGCCTTCGAGACGCGCTTCCCCGAGCGCCGTCCGTTCTTCCTCGAGGGCGCGCCGCTCTTCAACATCGGCCATCCGAACTTCTACTACTCGCGGCGGATTGGCGCGCGGCCGGTGGGGCCCGCTACCGGCGACTACGTGGACTATCCGAGGAACACGACGATCCTCGCGGCGACGAAGCTCACCGGCCGGCTGCCCTCGAAGACGTCGATTGGATTTCTGTCGGCGGTGACAGCGGAAGAGAACGCGGAACTGGCGTCGGCCACGCTGGCTGGAACCCAGTCGGTACCGGTGGGGCCGCGCACCTACTTCGCCGTCGGTCGGGTGCTGCAGGAATTCGGCACGCAGGCGTCTACCGCCGGGTTCCTGGCCAGCGCCGTGCACCGCGACTTCGACGACGCCAGCCCACTGGCTGACTTGCAGGCACGAAACGCCCTGGCGCTGGCCGGCAATGCGGTGCTGCGCTTCCACGGCGGTCAGTACGAGTTTCGCACCTCAGGCGGCGGCTCGCTCGTGAACGGCACCGAGAAGGCCATGGA
>JANNEJ010000725.1:0-1571 GCA_031378585.1 Acidobacteriota bacterium
CCGCGAGCCGGTCGGCCTTGGGCGACCGGTGGCTCGACGTGTATCTCACGAGCCCCGTGTGGCGGTTTGCCTGCGGGCCAGGCGCCGCTGGTCCTACTCCGATCGTCGGCGTGATGGCGCCGAGCGTCGACCGGGTGGGACGCTATTTTCCGCTCACGATCGTGGCGTCGCTGCCAGACGACATCAGTCTGGTAAGCGTGGCGCTCGAGGCCGAGCGGTTTTTCAGCCGCGCCACCCAGCTTGTCGTCGACACGTTGGAAGCCGAGGTCGTGGACTTCGAGCGATTCGACACCGACGTCGCGCGGCTGGGCGACGAGCTCCAATTCCTGGGCCTTCCACGGGCCGTCGATCTCGAGGCGTCGGCCGCGGTGGCGCTGACCGACGGTCCCGCCACGGCCTGGCAGGTGCCGATTGCGTCGCCCGCCGACCTGGGGTCCACGTTGCTGCAGTTGTTGTCGCACCGCCTGTCGGAGCGCTACGCGCCCTTGACGCTCTGGTGGACCGAGGGTTCGTCAGACGTTGAGCCTGGTTGCCTGATCGTGAAGGGGCTGCCGCAGCCCGACCGCTTCGGCGCCATGCTCGATGGCTCCTGGGCCGAGCGGCGCTGGGAACTGCTGCCGGCGCGAGTCGATCGGGCAGGGGAGTCGGACCTGGCGATTATCGGCGGACCTGTGCCACTGGGATACCGGTCGGCCGCAAAGACCGACGTGGGCCGAACCCGCCGGATCAACCAGGACGCGTTTGTGGAGCGACCTGATGTTGGCGTCTGGGCCGTCGCCGACGGCATGGGTGGGCACGCCGACGGAGAGGTGGCCAGTCGCATGGTCTGCGATGCCCTGGCCGACCTGGTGCCCGCCGGAACACTCGATGCCACTACCGACGCCGTCCGCGAGCGTCTCGACGCGGTCAATGCCCAGCTGGTGCGCACCGCTGCGCAGTCGCTGCTCGCCGATGTGTGCGGCAGTACCGTGGTGGTGCTCGTGGTGCGCGGCCCGCGAATGGCCGTGCTGTGGGCCGGTGACAGCCGCGTCTATCGATGGCGGGCAGGAAGACTCCAGCAGCTGACCACCGACCACAGCGTGCCTGTAACTCTAGCGGGTCGCCCGGAATCGAACGGCGTCACCCGGGCGGTCGGGGCCGAGTCGGCGCTGCGTCTCGATGTTGTGGTGGGCGAAGTGCAGGCCGGTGATCGCTTCCTGCTGTGTTCCGACGGCCTCACCCGCACGGTGTCCGACGGGCAGATTCAACAGAGCATGGCGGGCGCCGACGTGATGGCCACCGTGGAGGCGCTTGTCGCGGCGTCGCTCTCGGCAGGCGCGCCAGACAACGTGACCGCGCTTGTGGCTGAAGCGTTGGCCGACACGCCGAAGATCTATTGACTTTCGCGTCGATCCAGTAGAGATTGCGACATCTGCGGAAGCGGCGACTCGGCGCACGCGCCTTGTCGCTGTTTCTGATTGGGCGATGGCCCGATAGTTGATCCTGACGTGCAAATGGCGATGCCACGCTCATTCCTCGCTCTCGGGAACCGGACCTTCGGTTCAGTTTGTGGGTTCTGGCCCGCAACTGGC
>JANNEJ010000569.1:0-10746 GCA_031378585.1 Acidobacteriota bacterium
GCAGGCGCTTCATGGGCGCAATCCTCCAGGAACCGCAGCCAGATCGTCGAGCTGGGGTGCAGCGACTGTATCCGAGCGGCGCGGGCCTGGGCAAGGATCTATCTCGACCGGCGAATTCGCCCACGCTCGGAGTAGGATGCCGTCATGCCAACCGCCTGGGACCCCGCCGTGCGTGCCTCGCTCGTCAGCCGCGCCCGCTCCCTGACGCCGCAGCACACGGCCACATGGGGCAAGTTCAGTGGCGCGGCCATGATGGCGCACCTGAACGACGCCCTGCGCATGGCCGTCGGCGATCTGCCGGTCGCAGGCAAAGCGCCGTCGTTCCTGAAGTGGCCGCCCGTGCGCTACCTCTTCATCCACGTGCTGCCGATGCCGAGGGGCGCGCCCACGGCGCCGGGCCTCATCGCGCGGTCGAGTTCAGCCGACCTCGCGCAAGAGCAGCAGAGCTTCCAGACGCTCGTCGAAGCGCTCGGGACGCGCGAGGCCATGGCGGATGCGCATCCCGCGTTTGGGCGGATGACGCGTGACGACTGGGGTGTGCTGATTCACAAACACACCGACCATCACCTGCGGCAGTTCGGCGTGTAGGCTCGCCTCCCGAGCGAGGCGCAAGCGCGGTATCTTCTTCCGCCTCACCTTCGCTCCGGCATGCCGGGCCGACCTGACACCCCCGTCAAAGGCTCGGCCTCCGTGGGTGACCGGCAGGGCTGCCGGTGCTCAGAGTTCGGCGTCAGAAGACACCACGCCCGCGCCTCGCTCGCTGCGGAGCGAGGCAGTCCGTGGCTACTTGCTCCAGGGCGGCACCACCTTGTTGCCGCGCGCGTAGGCAATCAGCTGACCCAGGTGCTCGTGCAGGTGCGTCGCCGTGCTCACCCAGGTGGAGCGCACGCTGCTCTCGCGGCCGAACATCTTCATCGAGGTCTCGAGCTTGGCATCAGTCGTGTCGGCCATCGACTGCTTCAGGAACGCAAACGACTTCTCGACTTCGGCGATGATCTCGGCGCGCGAGCGGGTTCTTGCCTCGTACGCCGCCACGGTCTTGTAGTCGGCGCCCGAGATGCCAGTGCCCGCCGGCGCGGTCGCGCCGAGCGCGATGGGCATGAAGTAGTTGTCGGCGGCCACGTGGGTCAAGGCTTCCCCGACCGACCGCACGCCAGGCATGGGCCGCCACGCGTACGACGCGTCGGGCATGGCTCTGGCGAGTCCAACGATCTTGCTTTCGACGTCAGCGACGTCAGCCATCAGATCGCCCATGAGGCCCGCGCGTTTTTGGGCGTCGGCGGCGAACGAGGCGGCGATGATCAGGCACGAGAGGAAGAGCACGCGCAGGCGAGTGGACATGGTCGGCTCCAAAGCAATGGTGTCATCGAGACGCATTCCATCGAGAGGTCGTTGCGAGATCGTAGATCAGGGCACGCGCGAATGCGCGTCGGTCGTCTCACCGAACGTCCCAGCGCTATCCGCCCACGAGCGACTTCGTCAGAATCAAGTACGGCGCCTCACGGAATCCGAAGCGCTGGTAGGCCCGCAGGGCGCGCGCGTTGGTGTTGTAGCCGTAGAGACGCAGGTCGATGGCCCGAGCCGCCTTGGCTTCGCTGACCAGGTGCTGCAGGATGGTATCCACCAGCCCATGTCCGCGATGTTCGGGCAGGATATAGAGACTCTGGATCCACCAGTAGTCGCCGCCGCGGAAGTTGCTCCATTCGGTGACGACCGACGCGCACGCCACCACCTGGCCGCCCGTCTCGACGACCCAGTAGCGCGCCTTGGGCGGCGAGTCGAACGCTCCGGCTACGCCGCGCTGCACTTCGGCGCGGTTGAGGTTTCGACGTTCCGCATCGAGCGCCTCGCTCATGGTGAAGACGACGAGCGTGTCGCTGTCGGCGGGTGTGGCCGGGCGAATCAGGTAGTTGGTGGGGGCCCCAGGCGACAAAGGCGTGGACATCGCCGCAGAGTACACGAAGTGCGAGCCCAATGTCCTTCCGCTGTCGTGCCGTGACGGGCGTCTCGGGCCGCTACAGCAACGGATACACCAGGGCTACGACCGTGGCGAGACGGCACGCGGCCGCGACGCGCGGATGCAGGCGCTCGATGTTGTTCCACACGAGCGCCAGGGTCGTCATCGCCGCGAGCATGATGAGCACCCACACGAGCACCACGCCAGGCGGCTGGGGCCCCAGCCGCGCGCTCAGGCCCACCGTCCAGAGCGACCCGTAGAGCAGCGACACGTGCACCACGTAGACGAGCAGCGATTCTTCCGCCAGGCCCTGCAGCGGCGGAGTCAGGCGGGTCACGAAGTGGCCGATCGCGGAGACAACCGAGAGCAGCAGCAGCACCGACCCGAAGCGCTGCACGAACGACAACGGACTCGAGCGCCACCAGTCCTGCGCGCCGTACTCGAACCAGCCAAGCTCGCCCATCACGCCCGCACCGATGGCCAGCACTGCGCCTGCGACAAACAGCACCCGGGCCAAGAGGCGCAGGTGGTCGCGGGTCGCCCACGGGGCCGCCGTCACGCCAAAGGCCGCACCGAGCAGTGTGAACCCCGCCCACGGAAAGAGCGGAAAGAGCGAGCCGGTGCCAAACGACAGGTAGGATGCGGCGATAAGCGGCGCGTGCGCCGTCCACCGAATGCCGTGCGCCAGCGGCGTGAAGCCCACCACCAGTGCGGCTGCGATGCCGCACGCGATCGCGAAACGCCTGGGCGTGCGCGTCAGCCCGATGAGCACCTGCAATGCCAGCAGCGTGATGGCGACGTTCTGCAGTACGTCCACGGCGAAGAACGAGCGCCATCGCTCGGGCGTGGCGTAGGGCAGGTCCACGAAGTGGCCCATCGGAAACTTCACGAAGTAGCCGAGCGCCAGGAAGAACGCCAGCCGGCGGACGCGTTTGAACGACCGCCGCGAAAAGCGGCCCTGCTCGTCCCAGTGTCGAAGGCCCGTCAGGCTGAACGCCGCGCCCGACAGGAACAGAAACGTGCACGACGTGAGGCCGCGCAGGTAAAGCCAGGCGTTGTACTGCAGACTGGTGCGGAAGTCGGGATGCAGCAGCGCGTCGATGGTGTGACCCTGCACCATCAGCAACACGGCCACGGCTCTGGCCAGATCCACGAACAGGATCCGGCCAGCACCCGCGGCTGGCACGGCGACCGGGGGCGCTGCGGGCATAGCCACCGCGCTCCCTGCCGCTGGAGGCTCGGTCATGCGCCCGTGGCGAACACCGTGCGCATCGATTCGAGCGCGCCGGCCAGTTCCTTGCGGTCTCTGCACGTGCAGAACCGCAGGTAGCCTTCACTGGCCGGACCGAAGTCGACGCCCGGCACGCAGCCCACGCGTCCGTGCTTGATGATGTATTCGGCCACGGCCCACGACACCGACTCGGTCTGGTCGAGCCCGCGGTCCTTGGCCCAGTCGGGATTGATCTTCACGAACGCGTAGAACGCGCCTTCGGGTGGCGTGCCCGAGAAGACGTGCCCGGCGACGTCCTTGAGGCCCGTGTAGAAGAGATCGCGACGGATCTTGAGTTCCGTCTTGAACTCCTCGATGCAGTCCTGTGGCCCTTCGAGCGCGCCGATGGCGCCGTACTGAGCGATCGAGCACACGTTGCTGGCCGTGTAGAGCGCAACCTTGGCCGCGCGCGCGCGCATGACCTTGTCCTTGATACTGATGTAGCCGACGCGCACGCCAGTGACGGCGTAGCTCTTGCTCATCGTGTAGATCGGGATCGTGCGGTCGTACATGCCCGGCATCGAGGCGATGCTCACGTGTTCGCCGCTGAAGAGCACGTCTTCGTAGGCTTCGTCCGAGAACACCCACAGGTTGCGTGCCGTGGCGATCTGCGCGATGCGTTCGAGGTCGCCGCGCGTGAACGCGCCGCCGCTCGGGTTGGTGGGCGAGTTGATGTAGATCGCCTTGGTCTTCGGCGTGATGGCGCGCTCGAGTTCGTCAATGTCCCAACGGAAGCCGAGTGCCTCGTGCACCGGCACCTGCACCGGCACGGCGTGGGCCGACTGCGTGATCGCGAGTGACGGCGGCCACAGCGGGTCGGGGCAGATCACCTCGTCGCCCGGCTCGAGCACTGCATGCAGCGCGCAGTAGATGCCGTGCGTGCCGCCGTTGCAGACGATGATCTCGTCATCGCTGCCGACCGGAATGCCGTTCTTGGTGCGCAGTTTCTCGGCGATCAACTGGCGCAGGCGCGGCAGGCCGAGCGTGGGCAGATAGTGCGTGTGGTTGGCGTCGATAGCCTTGCGCATCCCCTGCTTGAAGGACTCCGGCGCATCGAAGCTGACGTCGCCCTGGTCGAGGCGGAACGGATTCTTGATCGTGTACATCATGTCGCGGATGCGCACGATGCCGGACATTGGAAGAGAATCGAGGAAGGTGCCCATCGTTGGCGGGTCTCGGGGCTCGGGTCTCGGGGCTCGGAAGAGAGCCGGCGTGCCGGAGCGATAGCGCCCTAAATCATACGCGGAATCGCGGGTCCGGCGCGCGGCGGTCAGGCCGCCGCCCGTTACCGTGCCGGCGTGGTGAGGCCGGCGCGGTCGAGGATTGCGTGCAGCACGGCGGCCGTCTTCACCAGTGGCAGATTGCTTACGTAGAAGTGGCGCACGCCGAGCGACATCAGGGTGCGAATCGACTCCGCGCACACGTCCACCGGCGTGGCGCCGCCGGCAAATTCCGCCGTCAGGCCATCGACGGGCACCGGCAGGAATTGGCTGAGCGTCTTCAGCGTCGAGGCCTTGGCGCTGCGGTAGTAGAAGACCCCGAACATGCCGGGGGCGGTCACGCCCTGACGTTCCGCCTCGCGCAGGAAGCCTTCGACGTCGCTCGCGCCGTGGTGCGACACGATCTGCGTCAGGTAGAAGTCCGCGGTGAAGTCGCCCGCGCCCACAAACGCCACTTGTCGAGCCGGGTCGCCGGCCGGATTCGCCCAGCCGCCGAGCGGCAGTTCGGGGTGACGGTCGCGAATCAGCCTCCGCAATTGCCAGGCATGTTCCACCGAGCGGGCACGGCCTACGTGCTTGTCGCCGCCGAGCACGACGAGTGCTGGGAAGCCGTGCTGCACCACCTGGTCGGCGTAGCCGAGGCAGAAGTCGATTGAGTGTTTCGTCGTCAGGAACGGGATCACGCTCGTGCGGGGCACGTCAGGCCCCAGGTTCGTGACCAGGTGGCGCAGGTTGTTCTCTTCCTGCGCGCCCACGGCGCTGTCGGTGACCATGACGCGCACGTCCTGACGCACCAGGCCGCGAATCGCGTGGTAGGTGTCGATCCAGGCGTCGATGCCCGCGGCCGCCTCGAGCTCCGCCCGGGGTGGACGCAACTCGACGGCGACAACGTGCGGGGAGGTCTTCAGGGCCTGGAGGATTACCGTCGCTCCTTCATGAAGGGTCAGTATAGCCCTGGCACCCTGGCACCCTGGCTGGCGGCGCCGACCGCGTCCCGTGTCCCGTGCCCGGTGCTATTGACACGTCCGCGGGCCGCACTTGGGCACGCGGAGCGCATTGACCGTCGTGTCCTGGTCGCTGACGACCGGCAAGCCGTCGGCACCGATGGCGATCGCGGTGAACGGGCACGGCTCCCGATCGCAGATGCCGTCGGAAGGGTTGAAGACGTGGCGCTCCGTGCCGGTGTGTCAGCGCGCGCGCGGCGTCCAGGTGGAGAGCGCCACGCCAGCCAGCACGAGCCCGCCGCCAACGAGCGCATCTGCGCCCAGGCGTTCGCCGAGCAGCAGCGCGCCCCACGACACGCCAAACACCGGAATCAGGTAGGTCACCGCCATGGCCGTGGTGGGACCTGCGCGCGCAATCAGGCGAAAGTACAAGACGTATGCCGCGGCCGTGCAGCCCACGCCGAGAATCACGGCCGCCGCCCAGCCCTGCAGCGAGGGTGACGCGGCGGGCCACAGCGGCACGGCCAGCGGCACGAGCATCACCGTCGCGGCCACTTGGCTGCCCGCGGCCACAATCAGGGACGGCACGCCGGTGAGCGTGCGCTGGGTGACGTGCGCGGCCAGTCCGTAGAGCACTGTGGCCACGAGCGCCGCCACCACCGCCCGCCAGTCATTGCCGGCCGTCAGCCGTGGCCAGGCCAGCACGAGCACGCCCGCGAAGCCCACGAGCAGACCAAGCACCCGCAGAGGCGAAGGCCGCGCGCCCAGCCACGCAAAGCCAATGACCGCGCCAAAGAGCGGCACGCTCGCATTCAGCGTGGACGATAACCCGGCCGGTAGCGTCAACGCCGCGTAGGCAAGCAGCGAGAACGGAATGGCCGTGTTGATGGCGCCAATGACGAGCAGCGGGCCAGCCACGGGCCAGAGGGCGCGATGCACCCCACGCCACACGACCATCGGCATGAGCACGACGGTGGCAATCGCCACGCGTACGGCGATGAGCGGCACGGGCCCGAATTCAGGTGCCGCGATTCGCATGAACAGAAACGCCGCGCCCCAGAGCGCGCCGAGCAGTACGAGGTCGACCAGGTCACGCGTGGCCATGCAGCAGCGCTAGTGTGCCTTGAAGACCCAGGTGCGTCGAGTGGCAGGACAGGCAATACGCGGCAAGATGCTGCCAGCACCCAAGAAGCACCGGCGACAATGCTCCGGCCGAGCCCGCAGGGGGCGCGCGCTGGATCACAGGCCGTCGACACCCGCGCCGCCGCCGAAGGTTCCCGGCTGGCGAACTTGTCTCGCCTAGAGCTCCCGCAACGCCGCCGGAATCGGCAGCCGCGCGGCGCGGATCGCCGGGAACACGCCGCCTACGAGCCCCATGAGCAACGCGTAGACCAGTCCAAGTGCCAGGAGCTGCGGCGTGACGCGGAACGCAAACGCGACCTGACTGAATGTCTGGAAGTTCATGGTGGAGGTCTGGTAGCCATTGAAGGCCAGGTACGCCAGCACACCGCCAATCACGCCGCCGATGGCCGCCAGGGCCAGCGATTCAATCAGCACCGACACCACCACGGAACTGGCGTTGAAGCCGAGCGCCCGCAGCGTGGCGATCTCGCGCGACCGCGTCGATACGGCGGTGTACATCGTGAGGATGGCGCCGAACACCGCGCCGATGCCCATCAGCGCCGCGATGCCGAACCCGACGCCGCGGATGAGGCCGCTCAGCGTCCGCGACTGCTGGGCGTAATACTCGGTTTCGCGCCGCACCTGCACGTTCAACTGCGGGTTGGCGGTAAGCCAATCGCGGAAGGTGTCAAAAGTGTCGGACGAATCGAGCTTCGCGACGACCAGCTGGTAGCTGTTGCCCCGCCGGTAGGCGCCCTGCAGTACGCGCGCGTCGCACCAGATCTCGGTTTCCGACACGCCGCCTTGCGCGTCGAAGATACCCACCACGGTCCAGGTGTTCTGACCCGAACGCACTTGGCTGCCGAGCGTGAGACCGGCAAATTGCAGGCTGGCCCCGCGCCCCACCACGATCTCGTTGGTGCCGAACTCGAGCATGCGGCCCTCGACGATGGTCGTGGTGTCGCGCACGGCCAGTGTCTGCGGGCCGATGCCGCGCATCGGCACGTTGGCTGGCGAGCCGGTGCTGATCTTCGGCAGGTCGATAATCACGTAGAGCTCGGCCGAGGCCAGCGCGACCTGGCCGTCACGGCGCATGCCCGGTGCCTGCCGGATGATGTCGGCCTCGGTTCCGCCGATGCCGCTCGTCATCTCGCTGTCGGCGCCGCTGCGCATCACCAGGGCGCGCGTCGGCGACCCGGAGTTCGACATCGCCGCGGTGAAACCGGCGGCGATCGAGAGCACCGACACCAGCACCACGACCACGCCGGCGATGCCGATGATGGCCACCCCCGACGAACTCAGGCGCTGGGGGATGGTGCGCAGGTTGAGCGCGGTGATGGCGATGGTCTGACCAATCCAGTGCAGCATGTCAGCCTCGTCCTCAGCCGCGCCGCAGGGCGTCGGTGATCTTCAGGTTCATGGCGGTAAAGGCCGGCAGCGCGCCAGCCACAAGTCCCAAGAGCACGACCAGGGCCGCGCCAATAGCCACGTCGCGGCCCGGCAGGACGAAGATCGGCAGCATGCCGCCGGTGGGATCGCCCTGCTGCACGATGAACCACGCCGTCGCGAGTCCGGCCGCGCCGCCGAGAATCGCAATCAGCACGGATTCGCCGAGCACCAGCCCGAGAATCGAGCCGTTCGTGAAGCCGAGCGTCTTCAGCACCCCCACTTCACTGGTGCGTTCCCGCACCGACTGCGCCATCGTGTTGGCGGCCACCAGCAGCATGGTGAAGAGCACGGCAATCAGGATGGCCACCATGATCGCGCCGATGTCGCCGACCTGCTTGGCGAAGCCCTCGACGAAGCCCTTCTCGGTCGTGGTCTTGGTTTCGGCTGAGGAGTTGGCGATCATCTCGTCGAAGGTGGCGCCCATGGCCTGCGCCCGTCCAGGGTCGGCAATCTTGACGATGTACCAGCCCACCTGGCCATCACCCTGCCGCCGGTTCTCGTTCAAGTAGTCGTAGCGGAAGAAGAACTGCGTCTTGTCCACGCCGGGATCGGCGTCGTACATCCCGGCGATGTTGAATTCCCACACCTGGCCCTCTTTGGGCTGCCAGATGGTGCCCAGGATCGGCACGCGGTCGCCCACCTTCCAGCCAAACCGCTTGGCCAGATCCACGCCCACCATCACGCCCTGGCGATCGGCGAGCCACGCCGTCATCTGTTCCGGCGGCACGCGATATTCCGGATAGAGCTTCATGAACGCCTCGGGCTCGACGGCGATCTGGGCGAAGAAGTTCGACGGATCCTGGTAGACGCCGCCGAACCACGTGTTGTGGGTGGCCATCGCGACGCCGTCGGTGGCGCGCAGCCGTTCGAGGTAACTCACCGGCAGCGGCATGATCAGGCTCACCTTGTGGATGAGCACCAGGCGATCGAGGCCGGCAATCTCCACGCCGAAGCTGAAGGCGCCGCGAATCGTCATCAACATGCCGAAGAGCAGGAAGGCGATGAAGATCGAGAGCAGCGTGAAGATGGTGCGCACCTTCTTGCGCCACAAGCTGCTCCACAGCAAGGGCAGGTACTTCATGCGACGTCCCCCAGGAGCACGCCCTTCTCGAGGTGCAGCGTGCGCTTGGCGCGCTCGGCCGCGCGCGGGTCGTGCGTGACCATCACGATGGTCTTGCCGTGCTTCTCGTTGAGCGCCGCGAGCAGGTCGAGGATCTCGTCGCCCGACTTGCGATCGAGGTCGCCCGTAGGCTCGTCGGCGAGCAGCAGCGTCGGGTCGGTGACGATGGCCCGGGCGATGCCCACGCGCTGCTCCTGGCCGCCCGAGAGCTGCCGCGGGTAGTGCTTTGCGCGATCCGCCAGCCCCACGACGTTCAGGGCAATCGCCACGCGCTTCTTCCGCTCGGCCTTCGACAGGTTGGTGAGCAGCAGTGGCAGATCGACGTTGCGCTCGGCCGTGAGCACCGGCAGCAGGTTGTAGAGCTGGAACACGAAGCCGATGTGATGCGCGCGCCAGCGCGAGAGCTGGCCGCCGCCGAGCGCGGCGATGTCGGTGCCGGCCACTTCGACCGATCCGCCCGACGGCGCGTCGAGTCCCCCCAGCAGATTGAGCAGCGTCGTCTTGCCCGAACCAGACGGGCCCATCAACGCCACGAAGTCGCCTTGGGGGATCTCGAGGTTCACACCCTTCAGCACATCGATACGTTCGTTGCCGCGGGTGAAGTATTTGTGGACGCCGGTGACCTGCACGAGTGCGCTCATGACCCTTGCTGCTCCTTCATGGCCTTGGTTCAGCCTGGAATTCATCAGTTTCCGAGCCCCGAGCCCCGCCTACTTGACGACGATCGGAGTGCCTTCGACGACGCCGGGGGGCGGTGCCAGGACGACGCGGTCACCGGCCGACAGACCCGCCGTCACTTCCAGCCGGTCGCCATCGGTGCCCGCCGTTTGCACGGCACGCCGCTCCACGGTGTTCTGCTTCACGAGGAAGACATAGCTGGCCCCGCCCTCGGTGCGCACGGCACTCTTGGGCACGAGCGCCACGGGCCGGGCGGCCGGGGCGCCGCCTTCGGCGGCTTCGCGCAAGAACGTCACCTTCACGCCCATGTCGGGCAGAATGCGGGGATCGAGCGCGTTGAAGCCGATGCGCACGAGCACCGTGGCCTTCTGCCGGTCGGCGGTTGGCACCACCGCAATCACCTTGGCCGGAATCTCGAAATCGGGATAGGCATCGAGCACGGCCGTGACCGGCTGGCCCGCGGTGACGCGGTTGATGTAGCTCTCGTTCACGTCGACTTCCACTTCGAGCGAGCGCATGTCGACAATGGTGCTGATGCCGGTGCGCGTGAAGCCGCCGCCGGCCGACACCGGCGACACCATCTCGCCCGGCTGCGCGTCCTTCGAGATCGCCACGCCGCCAAACGGCGCGCGAATGACCATGTCGTCAAGGCCCGTCTGCTGCAGCGCCACCTGCCGCTCGGCCACGGTGATCTGCTCGCGCAGCGACCCGATGCGGGCGACAAGCGCGTTGACCTCGGCTTCGGCCTGCTCGAGATCCGCGGGCGTGGCCAGGCCTTCCTTCGACAGGCGCGTGCGGCGGTTGAGGGTGAGGCGTGCCTCCTCCAGCCGCACCTCCACTTCGGGCACCGCCCGCCGGCTGGCTTCGAGCTGCGCTCGGGCCAGTTCGAGCCCGGCGCGCATCATGGAGTCGTCGAGCCGGGCCAGCACCTGCCCTTCGCGCACGGCCATGCCCTCCTCGACGTTCACCTCGATCACCTTGCCGGT
>JANNEJ010000639.1:0-2658 GCA_031378585.1 Acidobacteriota bacterium
GCGAGAGTGCCTCGCGGAACGCGGCTAGCGCCTGGGCCGTGCGGCCTCGTTCCTGCCGCACCATGCCCAGCCAGCCGAGCGCCTTGGCGTCCTGCGGATTGGCCGCAGCCGCCTCAGCCAGCCAGCGCTCCGCGTCGTCGAGTTTCATGCGCCGCCACGCCACGACCCCGCGGAGCCGCACCGCATCGCCGTCGTCCACGCGTAGTGCCAGGGCCCGTTCCACGAGCCGATCGGCCTCGTCGTAGGCCCCGGCAAAGAGATGCGCCGTGGCCAGGTGCATGGCGGCGTCGAAGTTGTCGGGCGACGCTTTCAGCACACCTTCGAGAATGCGCCGCGCCTCGTCGGTGCGGCCGGCCGTGGCGTAGACGCCGCCCAGGTAGGTCAGCAGCTCGCGGTCGTCCGGACGCTCCGTGCGCAGGCGTTCCAGCAGCGCAATCGACTCGGGATACCGGCCCTCGAGACCGAGCGCCGTCGCGTCCTTCAACATCGCCGCGAAGCCACGCCGGTAGGCGCCCACTTCGTTCAACCACGCGTCGGCCCACGCGGGCTCGCCAGATGCGCCCGCCGCTGCCGCATCCGCGGCCTCGCGTTCGCGTCCAAGCGCGTGATACGCGGTAGCCAGCACTTGATAGACGTAGCGGTCGGTCGGCGCGCGATCGAGCAGCGCCTCGAGCGCCGCCGCGGCGTCGGCATGCTGGCCCTTGGCCATCTGCACGCGCGCCAGTGCCGTGGCGCCGGCCGAACCGCGCGGCGCCAGATTCACCGCGACTCTGAAGGCAGCCTCGGCGCCGTCGAGATCGCCCAGGTCAAGCAGCAACAGCCCGCGACGCCAGCGCGCCGGTACGTAGTCGGGCGAGGCCTCGATGGCTTTGGCGAAGCCCGCCAGCGCCGCGTCGGTGTCGCCCTCGCGTGACTTCAGCCGGGCCCAGTGATACCACCAGCGTCCATGCGTGGCCGGCAGCGTCGTGGCCGTGGCATACACGTCGCGCGCCTGCGCCGTCAGCCCGTTGGCTTCGAGCGCCATGGCCACACGCCCCCAGTTATTGCCCTCGGCCGGCGACTCGCGCAGCGCTGCAAGCTGCTCGTCAACGATTGCGGACACGGCGGGATCGAGCGTGCCGAACGAGGCCACCTCGGGGGGTACCGGACCACGAGCGCAACCCGCGGCAGAGAGTGCCGCGACACAGACGGCGACGGTGATGACAGGGACGCGCAGGACTCGGACGAACACAGCTCTGGACGTTCAGGCTACCACCATCGTCAGCGCCGTCGGGAGCAAAAGATTGCCGGCCTCGGACTATCATGAGGCGACCTTCATGCATGACGAACTCTCGGTCCTCAAGCTCGTCACATCGCGGCTGGAAGGCGCTGGCTTTGCCTACATGGTCACCGGATCGGTGGCCGTCAGTTTCTACGCCCAGCCCCGCATGACGCGCGACGTCGATCTGGTCGTCGAGTTGCAGCCTTCAGATGCCGGGCGGCTCGTCGACCTGTTCGGCGAGGAGTTCAGTTGCGATGCCGACCGGATCCGCGACGCGATCGCGCGCCGGTCGATGTTCAACCTGATCCACACCGGGGCCGTGGTCAAGGTCGACATCATCGTCCGCAAGGACAGCCCCTATCGCGAAGAGGAGTTCCGCCGCCGGCGCAGTGCCGACATCGACGGCGTCCGGATGTGGGTCGTGTCCGCCGAGGACCTGATTCTGTCGAAGCTCGATTGGGCACGGAGCAGCCGGTCAGAGGTGCAGTTCCAGGACGTCAGGAACGTGATTGCGGCGCAGCCCGCTCTGGACTGGCCGTACGTTGACGCGTGGGCTGCGAGACTTGGGCTGCTCGACCTGCTCGGCGAGGCGCGCCGATGAACGACACGCCGCCAGAGGTCGTGGCGGAGGTCATCGCGCTCCTCATGACACGCTCTGAGGGAGAGCGGGCCATGATGGCGTTCGAGATGTTCGACATGGCCCGAGCGCTGATGACCGCCGACATCCGTGCTCGTCACCCGGACATCTCCAACAGCGAGCTTCGCGTGCAGATTTTCGAGCGCACCTATGGGAACGATTTCGATGAGGCCGCCCGGGCCGACATCGCCCGGCGCATCAGAGCCGGCACGACATGAGGGCTGTCGAACCTCGGGCGACCGCTTCGAACCGGGATCCTTCAGGCCATCAAATGGCACGCATCCGGACGCGAAGAAGTAGCGCGCGTAGAGGAACCTTCAACGGAACAAGCGCGCGAGCGTCACTGACCACCCCGGCACGAGTGGCGTGTCGAGCGTGTCGTGCGTGTGGGCGGTCAAGTGCGCCGCCAGCGGGAACGAGCCGCCGTCGGCGCGCCTATAGATGGTGACGGCATTCCCGTCCGGATCCACGAGCCAGTACTCCCGCACGCCGGAGCGGGCGTAGAGCAGGCGCTTGACCTCCCGGTCGCGCTTGCGGGTGGAGGGCGACAGGATCTCGACGACCAGCGCGGGCGTGCCCTGAATGTTCTGGGCGGTCAGGATGTCGAGCTGATCCGGCGCGACAAACACCAGGTCGGGCTCGACCACGTCGTGGAACGAGAACACGACGTCGAAGGGAGACAGGAACAGGCGCCCCTTGTCCGGTCGATCCTCCAGGAGAACGCTCAACGACAGGTAGAGACGCCCGACCAGTTCCTGAT
>JANNEJ010000666.1:0-2339 GCA_031378585.1 Acidobacteriota bacterium
TCGAGAGCTACGGCAGCGAGGTCACGATCATCGAGCTCTTGCCCAAGCTCGTGCCGCTCGAGGACGAGGCCGTGTCGACCGAGCTCGAGCGCACGTTCAAGAAGCGCGGCATCAAGGCGCTCACGGGCACCAGGGTGACGAGCGCGAAGGCCACCGCCAGCGGCGTCGACATCACGATGGAGAAGGCCGACGCTTCGACCGGCTCAGCGCAGGCCAAGTCCGAGTCGCTCACCGTTGAGATGCTGCTCGTGGCCACTGGACGCGGTCCCGTGACCGACGGGTTGGGCATCGAGGCGATCGGTCTGGCGACGGATCGAGGCTACGTCGTGGTGGACTCGCTCTTCCAAACCAACGTGCCGGGGGTGTCGGCGATTGGCGACGTCATCACCATGGGCGGGCCGCACTACCAGCTGGCGCACGTGTCGTCGATGGAGGCCGTCCTGCTCGCCGAGAAGATCGCCGGGCACCAGGTGCAGGCCATCAACTACGACCACGTGCCGCGCTGCACCTACACGGAACCCGAGATCGGCAGCGTGGGTCTGACTGAGGCGCAGGCCACGGCGGCCGGCCACGACGTGCGTATTGGCACCTTCCCGTTCCGCGCCCTGGCCCGCGCCCGCATGGCGGGCGAAGTCGACGGCTTCGTGAAGATCGTGGCCGAGAAGAAATACGACGAGGTGCTCGGCGTGCACATCATCGGCCCGCGCGCCACTGAACTCATCGCTGAAGCCGTGCTGGCCCTGCGGCTCGAGTGCACGGTGGAAGAACTGGTGAAGACGATCCACGCACACCCCACGATGTCGGAAGCGATGGGAGAGGCGGCTCACGCCGCCCACGGAGCCGCCATTCACATTTGATGGTCCCGAGCCCCGAGCCCCGGGCCCCGAGCCCCGGCTGGTTCCGAGCTTCGATCATCGAGGAACCGTCCATGTCCACACCTGTAGTCATGCCCCAGATGGGCGAGTCGATTGCCGAGGGCACAATTGTCCGCTGGCTCAAGAAGGTCGGCGAAGACGTCGATCGCGACGAGCCGCTCTTCGAGATTTCCACCGACAAGGTGGACGCGGAGATTCCGTCGCCAGTCGCTGGGGTGCTGCTCGACATCGCGGTGAAGGAAGGCGAGACGGTGCCCGTGAACAGCGTCGTGGCCACAATTGGCGCGGCGGGTGAGAAAACGTCCGCCTCCGCCGCTGACGCGGCTTCGGCGAGACCGGACGCAGCCACGACGCCGATGCCCGAGGCCGCCGTGGGCCAGCCCGAGATGCCAGCCGCGGCGCAGGCGCCGCCAGCCGTCGCCGAGGCGACCGCCGACGGCCGTGGCCAGCGTTCGTCGCCGCTCGTGCGCCGCATCGCCAAAGAGCACGGCGTGGATATTGGCGGCATCGCCGGTTCGGGCGCCGGCGGCCGGGTGACCAAGCACGACATCCTCAACTTCATCGAGAAGGGTTCCGCCTCCGCCCCGGCTGGCTCGTCGACCGGGGCCTCGGCGCGGCCAGCTTCGCCGGCCCCGTCGGCTTCACCCGTGGCGCGACTCGCGGGTGACCGGGTGGAGCCGATGTCGGTGATGCGCAGGAAGATCGCCGAGCACATGGTGTTCAGCAAGCACACCTCGGCGCACGTCTACTCGGTGTTCGAGGTCAATTTCAGCCGAGTGGACCAGATCCGCAAGGCGAGGAAGGACGAGTACGCGCGGCAGGGCGCGAAGCTCACCTTCACCTCGTTCATCGCCGTGGCGGTCGTGGATTGCCTGCGGCGTCACCCCGTCATCAACGCCTCCATCGACGGTGGCAATGTGATCTACCGGAGCGCGATCAACCTCGGTATCGCCGTGGCGCTCGACAACGGGCTCATCGTGCCGGTCGTGAAGGCCGCCGGCGAGAAGAACCTCCTCGGTCTGTCGCGTGCCATCCAGGACGTCGCCGACCGCGCGCGCGCGAAGAAACTGAATCCCGACGAGGTACTGGGCGGCACGTTCACCCTGACCAATCCCGGCACCTTCGGCGCGCAGTTCGGCCTGCCCGTCATCAACCAGCCGCAAGTGGCCATCCTGGCGGTTGGCACGATCGAGAAGCGTCCCGTCGTGATCGACGATGCCATTGGAATTCGTGCCATGGGGTACCTGACCCTTGGCTACGACCATCGTCTCGTGGACGGCGCCGTGGCCGACCAGTTCATGGCCGACTTGAAGCGCTCGATTGAGAATTACGAACCGAGCCAGGTCTAGGGGCTAGGGGCTGGGGCGTGCCGACGTCACGATACGAAGAACCGCATCTTCGATTGGGCAGCCAGGACCCGTCGTTTCGAACCGTGCCTGGTGCACGCCCCAGCCCCCAGCCCCT
>JANNEJ010000738.1:0-7210 GCA_031378585.1 Acidobacteriota bacterium
CGCGCAGTGTCGCAGGAAGCGATCGAAGTCTGCTTGTGCGGGCGAGCGCAGGGGCGCCGCGTTCATTTCCTCGATGGTGCGGAATTTCTGCACGGGCACGTCAATCCTCCTCATCCTTCAGATTGAAGCGCTCGCGCAACGGTCAGTCGCAGAAATCTCATCGATGTGCGGATCGTCCGCATACGACGCTCGCAGGGCGGCACGCAGTCGTTCGACGTTGTCGGCGGGAGCCCGGATGAACAGGTCGAGGTCTTCGGTCGCGCGCACCACGCCGTGAAAACCCATGGCGGTGGCGCCGATGAGCACGTACTCCAGGCCCGCCTCCTCGAAGGCGCGAAGCACGCGGAGGATATCGTCCCGGTCCACGCGACAAGCATAACGTCTCACGGACCGGGCGTCACTCGCGACGACGACCGCGTGGCCGGCGCGGGGCCTATGCTCACGCTGCCATGCCATGTCCGTCGGCGCCCGCGGCGGTCCCGCCGGCGGTGTGCTCAGGATGCGCGGCGCGAGTGTGGTGGGGCCATGGCCAGCACCTCGCGGAGGCGACCGGGGGCTGATAGTAGGCGCCGTGCAAGGGCAAAGCCCCTGGCTAATGTTACTTATCGTCCATTTTCCTTCCCCATGGCACCCCGAATACGGCACCCGACGCTCTTGAATCGGCCCTTGGAGTTGGCTGAAATTACGGGCCATCGCTTGTGCTGTGCCGCCTGTACGGTCTGCGCTAGGATGGGGCATGTCTACTCCAAATCCGCTCTCCTGCATCCAGGAGTTGTCTGCTGGCTATTACGCCTCGCGTTGCTTGCACGCGGTAGCTGAACTGGGCGTTGCCGATGCGCTTGGCGACGAGCCAAAACGCATTGAAGCCTTGGCGCCTGCAACCCGGACCAACCCCGACGCGCTTTTGCGTGTTTTGCGCCTGCTGGAGACGCACGGGATCTTCAAAATCGAAGACGGGGTCATTTTTCAGACCCCGGCCTCCTCATTGCTCCGCGCTGACCATCCAACTTCCATGCGTGATTTTGCGAGGATGTTCAGCCTGCCGGTTCAGTGGCGCAGTGCCGAGCTTCTGCTCGATACGATACGTACCGGTGAAGCCGCTTGTCCTCGTGCATTCGAAGGCGGTTTTTGGGGCCGTTTGTCGAGCAACCCTGACGAGGCACGTGTGTTCGACGCCGCCATGACGGCGAAAGCTACCGGGCACATCGATGCGATTCTCGCGAGCTATGACTTTTCCGCGTTCAAGCACATAGTGGATGTCGGAGGCGGCAAAGGCCATCTGATTCGTACGATCCTGCGCTCGCATCCGGCGGTACGAGGAACACTTTTCGACCTTCCCCACGTGATCGAGGCTGCTAAGAGAGATGGAGACGAGGAAGGGCGCCTCACTTTCCAAAGCGGTGACTTCTTCGAGGACGCACTTCCTACTGCTGACGCCTACATCCTGATGGAAGTTGTTCACGATTGGGCAGACGCCGAGGCCGCTCGAATACTGTCGACAGTTCGCCGAAGCGCAGTTGGCCAGGCGAAACTTCTTTTGATCGAGACCGAAATTCCTGACACACATGAGGCCGACTGGTCCAAGACCCTAGATATTGTGATGATGGCCCTGTTCGCGGCTCGGCAACGGACGGCAAGAGAGTACGGCGCTCTCCTGACACAGAGCGGGTTCGAGCAACGCAGTGCCATCAACACTAACGCGGGCATTACCGTGTTTGAGGCAAGCTAGCAAGGTCGATAGGGTTGGGGCATCTGCAGCTCGGCGGCAGCAACATCGGGGGGTTCGAGTCGCCCCCTTCCGCACCAACTGAAGAAGCCCGCGCGTCGTCGTCGCTGGCGAAGCGACGTGCGCGCAGCGTGGTACCATGCCGGTCATGGTCGCGATCGAAGATGTGTGCGACGCTGAATGGGCCGAGTGGTACCGCATGACGCCCGAGGGAAGATGGGACGCCAGCGCCCAGCTCTGGCATCACTTCGTTGCCATGGGAGGCTCTCTTGATCCCGAGCCCGATCCGCAGAGCCCTTTCTACGATCCAGGCACATCGGGTCGCCCACCTGCTGATGGGCGGCCAGGCCTGCGTGTTGTACGGCGCAGCGGAGTTTAGCCGCGATCTCGATCTGGCCCTGTTGCCAGACCCGGCCAATCTCGAACAGCTTGACGGAGCCCTCCGGGAACTGGACGCCACGTCCATCGCCGTTCCTCCGCCCGACCTCGCCCACCTGCAAGCCGGACTGGCCATCCATTTCCGCTGCCAGCGCGCGGACGTGGCCGGACTGCGCATCGACATCATGACGCACATGCGTGGCGTGGCACCGTTCGACGATCTGTGGGCCCGACGCACGACGTTCATGTTCGGCGAAGAAACCATCGAGGCCATGGGCCTGCCGGATCTGGTCATGGCCAAGAAGACGCAACGCGACAAGGACTGGCCGATGATTCGTCGTCTGGTCGATGCCAACTACCTGAATCACCGCCATGAACCAACGGCGGAGCGGGTGCTGTTCTGGCTGCGGGAGCTTCGCACGCCCGAACTTCTGATGGAAGTGATCGCGCAGCATCAAGACGTGTCGAACGCCGTCAGCGACGAGCGCCCGTTGCTTCGTGGCGACGCCGGCGGCCCGACGATCGACAGCCTGGCATCGGCGCTCCACGAGGAGCAGGCGGCCGAGCGCCAGCGGGATGCGGCGTATTGGAAGCCCCGCCGCGAGCAGCTGGAACGGCTCCGCCGGGCCGTCGTCAGGGGATGACGGACACCGTTACGACAGGAGCAATTCGAGATCCTCGCGCTTGCTCGCGCTTGATGTCGCGAATCAGGCTCTCGTCGGCACGGACGATCGCCTTCGCCAGCCGGCGTTTCGTGGCTTGCAGTTCCAGCACCTTCTCTTCGACCGTGTTCGCGGGCGATGAGCCGGAACGCGAACACCGGCCGCGTCTGGCCGATCCGATGCGCGCGGTCGATCGCCCGCATCCACGGCCGGGTTCCACCACGGATCCAGCAGGAACACGGGTTTGGCGACGGTGAGGTTCAGGCCCAGGCCGCCAGCCTTCAGGCTGATGAGGAACAGCGGACAATTGCTCTGCTGGAATCGTTCGACGCGTGCCTGCCGGTCGCGCGTGCGGCCGTCGAGGTATTCGACCGTGGCACGACGACGAGCGATGGGCGCCCGGACGTGCTCGCTCGTTCGTGCCGGCGAGCGCCGAGCGCGGCGAGCACCATGACCGTCTTGCCGAGCCCCATCTCGTCGGCGAGGCAGCCACCGAAACCGAACCGTCGCAGGAACGCAACCCCTCCCAGCGCTTCTCGCTGGTAGTCGCGCAGGACACCGCGGAACGTGGTCGGTGGGTCGAGCGCGGCGATCCCGTCGAAGGAGGCCAGCTGCTGTCGCGCGCGCGCGAACACGGCGGCGGCGCCGACCACGCATCCACCTCGTGGCCGCCGTAGCGAAACGACAACGTAGCCGCGAGTCGATCGCGCGGCCCGTAGTGCCGGAGGCGGGAATAGGCCGCAGGGCAAGTGATGCGGAAGTGCGGCTGCGGTGGTTCCGTGCGAGTCTCGAGCCTCAGCTCGTGCGGCACCCCGACCTGCCGCCCCTCCGCAACCAGCATCGCGTGCAGCCGCGTGACGATAGGCAACATTATCAGACGCTGGCCTCCCACCGCCGGGTCGTTTTGTGCGGCGTGCTGCCGTGGCACACGCGGATTGGCGCCCCCGCGACCACGCGGCGAAGCGCAGCTACCGCCCCACGCCCACGCGCCGCGCGGCCCGGGCACACCTCCGGCGCGGCCGAGCGGCGAAGACGCGCGGGCGAGGGCGACTCCGCTGGCGGGCGACGACGAACGGGGCCACTCGTTCGGCGTCGCCCGGTCGGCGGGGCGCGGGCCGGCGCCGCCCTCGGCACGTCGGCAGGCAGGCCCCGACAACCCGCCGATTTCATGGGTGTAGCTGACTGCGCAGTAGCCCCAGCCAAACGCCACGTCGGGCTGGTGGCCCTGCTTGTCGCAGGATGCGCGGCGCGAGTGTGGTGGGGCCATGGCCAGCACCTCGCAGAGGCGACCGGGGGCTGAAAATAGGCGCCGTGCAAGGGCACAGCCCCTGCTAATGTTACGTATCGTCTGACGACACGACTGCGAGACCTCGCCATGGTGGTGACGATGCGCGCGTTCAGTATTCAACCTGCGAGTGTGACGGTGTTGCTTGTCCTCGGCCTGGCGGCCGCGGCCGGGAGAGCGACGGGTGCCGATGGCGGCGCCAGCCCGGCGCCGTCGTCCCAGGCAGGCGCCGCCCCTGCCTTCGAGGTGTTCAGCCGCTTCGACTTCGTGCCTGGCGAGAAGGTCGTCGCGCTCGAGGACTTCGCGCAGGGCGCCATCGGCGATTTCCCGGCCACGTGGAACACCAACGGCGCGGGCGAGATCGTCACCGTCGCGGGCAAGCCAGGACGCTGGCTCAAGCTCACCAGGGCCGGCGTGTTCATTCCCGACCTGGCGCCGGTCCTCCCGAGCGACTTCACGCTCGAATTCGATCTGCTCGTGCCGCCCACCTTCAACTCGGGTGGCCTGCTCAGTGCCAACGTGGTCGAGCTCGAAGATGTCAACCAGTTTGCGGCCTGGCAATCGGCCGACAACCGCTTCACCTTCACGGCCTGGCCAGGTGGCGGCCCGACGTGGCAGACCTCGATGGAGCCGCGCCTGAACGGCGTGGGGGTTCCCATGGTCACGTCCGAGACGAAGCAGCCCGGAAAGACCGGCGCCCCGGTGCACGTGGCGGTCACGCGGCAGGGTGCGCGAGTGCGCGTCTACTTCAACGAAGAGAAGATGTGGGACATTCCCAGGGCGCTGCTGCCTGCCGCCAAGTACAACACCATCCTCTTCTTCGCCTACGAGGTCGATGCCGGGTCCGAGTACTTCCTGTCGAACGTGCGGCTCGCCGTGGGCGCGCCCGACACGCGTAACAAGCTGCTCACGCAGGGCAGATGGGTCACCACCGGCATCCTGTTCGACGTGAACAGCGACAGGATCAGGCCCGAGTCGTACGGGTCGCTCAAAGAGATCGCCGGTGTGCTCGCGGAAAATGCGGCCCTGCAGGTACAAATCGTCGGCCACACCGACGCCGACGGGAACGACGCCGCCAATCTGGACCTGTCGAAGCGCCGGGCCGCGGCGGTAAAATCGGCGCTCGTCAGCGCGTTCAAGATCGACGCGAGTCGCATGGAGACTGACGGCAAGGGCAAATCCGAACCGATGGACAAGAACGACTCGGCGGCCGGCAAAGCGAACAATCGGCGGGTCGAGTTCATCAAGAAGTAGCGGCTCGACGCCACGATGTGGAAGGCCTCACGACACGCGACGATAACGGCGGGGCTCGCGGTGGCCCTTGGCACTGGTGCGGCTCTCGCGCAGGGCGCGCTGGCGCAGCTCGGTCTCACGGAGGCCGCGGCGCGCAAGTTCGTCTTCGAGGAACTCTCGGCCCCGACCAGCTTTGGCCGCAGAAGCGAGATCGCCATCGCGGGCACGCGCGCGTTCTACCCGCTGCCCCCTGCGGTGCGCGGGCCGGCAGCCACGGCACTCTTCGCCTGGGCCAGGGCGTATGTGAGCTCGCCGGGTTTCGCAAAGGCGTACGGCGACCTTCGCCGGAGCGCGACTCCCCAAGAGCCGCTGGATGAGGCGCCGACCGTGGACGCGGAGGCGAAGGCAAAGCTCGACGCGATGCTGGCCGGGATCGAGCAGATGAAGCAGATGGCCGCGACGCTCGAGCCCACGGAGCGGGCACGCGTGCTCGAGATGGCGAGGGAACAGGAGGCGCAGCTCCGAAGCCCGGAGTCTGCACAGGCGGTCCGGGCCACCCTCGAGGCCGAGCGCGCCGAACGCAGCGCGGGCGTCAGCAGCGCCGCGCGCGACGCCAACCAACGGTATCCGGCCGATCCCCGGCAGCTCTTCGCGCGCCGGCTTCGCGAGTTCCTCGAGGCAACCGCCGACGCGAACTTCTCGGCCAGGACGATCAGTCTGACGGGCGGCGCCGACGGCATCGAATTCGTCCATCCAGCGGATCGCGCGCGCTCCTGGCTGTGGCAGCTGGCCGTCATCGCCGGTCCTGAAGCCACGACAGCGGCACGTGCGTCGGCTGACGCATGGCTGAAGGAGATCGCGCCATGACGTTCATGACCAGGCGGCAGGTGCTCGCGGTCCTCGGCGCCTTGCCGCTTGCCTCCCGCGACGGCGCGCAAGCACGCGTGAGCCAGACCCGCCGCGTCATTCTGGGGACCACGCACGGGTTCCTGCTCGAACCAGACGGGACGCTTCAGGCGTGGCACGTCGCGGCACGGCCCGACGGACGTGCACCCGACGCGCTCGGCCTCGGGCACAACCCGCCGCTGGCCGAATACACGTTGGCCCCGGTTCCCGGCCTCAGGAATGTCGTGGCCGCGGCCGCCGCGCATTCCTCTTCGTTCGCGGTGCTCCAGGACGGCCGGCTCCTGTCCTGGGGATTGAACGCGGGCGACGGGCTCCTCGGCACCACGCCTCGGTCAGTGGTCGAAGTGACCGCCTCCTGGGGACCGGATTCGAATACACCCGTGGCTCCCGTCACGACGTTCGACGCGGTCGATGTCTCTTCGCAGGAATCCCATGTGCTCGCGCTGGCCCGCGACGGCAGCGTGTACGCCTGGGGCAAGGGCGACAAGGGCCAGCTCGGCATCGGGCCGCTGCCGATCATCAACTTCAGGGGGCGGGTGCCGGACGCGATGACGTTCGTCCCGTTTCCGGTGCGCCTTCCGAATCTGACCGAGGTCACGGCCATCAGCGCCGGCAGGACGCACTCGCTGGCACTGCTCGGGGACGGCACCGTCCGCGCGTGGGGTGACAACCGCAACGGGCAAGTGGGCGATGGCACGACGACCAACCGCGACGCCCCGGTGCCCGTCCTGGGCGTTCGCAACGCCGTGGCGGTTGCCGCCTCTGCCGACGATGCATCAGCGGCCCTCCTCGCCGACGGCACGGTCATCACCTGGGGCGGCAACGCGGATGGCCAACTGGGTCGGCCGCCGTGGGGTGTCGACCGCAAGACGGCCAGCCCGGTACCCGCGGCCGTCGTTGGCGTGCGAGGCATCCGCGCCATTGCGGCCGGCCTCTTTCACATGATCGCGTTGACCGAGACCGGCACCGTGTTCTCGTGGGGGGACGCGACCTTCGGCACCCTCGGACGCCCCGCCGGCA
>JANNEJ010000739.1:0-1740 GCA_031378585.1 Acidobacteriota bacterium
GCCCAGTAAAGCAGCAGACAGGCCGCCGCCGCGACCGCGCAGCGCCGCAACGTCATCCGCGGGTTTTCGGCGACCGCCAGGCCGCGCCACGCCCAGGCCGCCGCCACGTAACAGACGCCCAGGCGGAACAGCACGCCAGGAATGCGCCAGCGGGCCGGGTTGAAGTAGGGAAAGCCCGCCATGAACAGGCCCAGGCCCACGAGCACGGCGCCGCGTCGCAGCACCGTGGCCGCTGATGACCGCGAGGGCTCGGTCTGCGCCATGGCCGCGCCCATGATGAACAGGAACCACGGGAAGATCAGGTCGGTCGGCGTCCAGCCATGCCACTCGGCGTGCAGCAACGGCGCGTAGACCGTGGCCCAATCGCCTGGGTTGTTCACGATCACCATGGCGGCCATCGTGAGGCCCCGGAAGACGTCGAGTGAGCGCAGGCGCATGAGGCGGCGCCAGTGTGCCACGACGGCATGCCATAATCCAGAGAGCCCACCCGCATGCTCCACGACACATTCCAGCGGCCCCTGCGCAACCTTCGCCTGTCGGTGACCGACCGCTGCAACCTGCGCTGTCAGTACTGCATGCCCGAGGCGGAGTACACGTGGCTGCCGAAGCACGATGTGCTCACGTTCGAAGAGATCGACCGGCTCGTCGGCGTGTTCGTGGGGCTGGGCGTGGACAAGCTGCGCATCACCGGCGGCGAGCCGCTGTTGCGCACCAATCTGCCGGTGCTGCTGCGGCAGCTGGCCGGGCACGACACCGTGCGCGATCTGGCCATGACCACCAACGGCATCCTGCTCACCGCGCATGCCCTGGCCCTCAAGCAGGCCGGTCTGCGACGCGTGACGGTCAGCCTCGACACGCTGCAGCGCGAGCGGTTCCTGAAGCTCACGCGCCAAGACGAACTGACACGCACGCTCGCCGGCATCGACACGGCCGCGCGCGAGTTCCCCGGCTTCAAGATCGACACGGTCGTGATTCGCGGCGTGAACGACGACGAGATCGTGGATCTGGTGGCGTTTGCGCGCGAGCGCGGCGCAGAGATTCGCTTCATTGAGTACATGGACGTGGGCGGCGCCACCGGCTGGACGGCGCATCAGGTCGTGTCGCGCGCTGAGATCCTGGAATCCATTGCTGACGCCTTCGGCCCCATCGCGCCTGCCGACAAGGAGGCCGCGGCGCCGGCCGACCGCTTCCGGCTCGCTGACGGCACGCCGTTTGGCATCATCGCCTCGACCACGGCGCCCTTCTGCCGGGATTGCGACCGCGCGCGCCTCACGGCCGACGGGATGCTCTACACGTGCCTGTACGCCACCGGCGGACTCGACCTGCGCGCCCCGCTGCGATCGGGCGCAAGCGACGACGACGTGCGCGCGCTCATCACCGCGACCTGGACGGAGCGCACCGATCGCGGCGCCGAGATGCGGCTTGGTGTGCCCGACCGGCGTCCGCTCATTCCCCTGAGCACGCTGAAGCGCGACCCGCATCTCGAGATGCACACGCGCGGCGGGTAGACTCCGCGCGGATGCGTGTGGCAGGCAGTGGCTACGCGCAGTGCTGGTCGAAGGCGGCGGTCAGCGCCTGGGCGATGAGTTCGGCGGGCCGGCCTTCGATGTCGCGACGCTCGAGCATGAAGGCCACCTTGCCGTCCTTGAGCAGGGCGATCGCGGGTGACGACGGTGGAAACGGGGCCAGGTGCGCGCGCGCCTGCGCCGTGGCTTCCACATCGCCCCCGGCAAAGACCGT
>JANNEJ010000775.1:0-2122 GCA_031378585.1 Acidobacteriota bacterium
CAAGTGGTGTTGCACGTGAGTACTCCCCAATCCGCAGACCGCACGACCGAGCCCGGCGTTGACCAGGCCACGCCCGCAGCTGTGCCCGTGAGCGCCGCGGCATCCGACGCGTTTGACGGCGCTCTCGAATTGGACCACGGCGCGTTGTACGTTTCGATGGAAACGTCTCAGCGGCTGTCGTGCGACGCATCGCTGTTGCACATGCGCCACGACGGCGACGGCGCTGTGCTCGACGTGGGCCACAAGACGCGCACGATTCCGCCGTCGATCCGCCGCGCGCTCGCCGCACGCGACACGGGTTGTCGCTTTCCAGGCTGCACGTCTCGCAGATGCGACGCCCATCACGTCGAACACTGGGCCGACGGTGGCGCCACGCGCCTCGACAACCTCGTGCTCCTATGCCGACGCCATCATCGCGCCGTTCACGAAGGTGGATTCGACGTGATTCGTGGGCGCGACGGTGTGCTGGCCTTCCTCAAGCCAGACGGAGCGCCTCTGCAGGTCGCCCCTGCGGCCCCGTCCGCTCTGCCCGGACTGCATGAGGCGACGCCACGCGTCACCGAGAAACTGCCGACCTGGGACGGTACGCGCTTCGACCTGGCGTGGGCGATCGACGTGCTCTACCGCAGCCCAGTCGTACCGACGAATCTAGATCCGATGAAGGACCAATGCTGTGGGAGCTGTGGAAACCGTTCTGTGGTTTCCAAGGAGCTTGTGGGCGCGTTGCGCGTCTGAACGCCTCCACGGGCAAGGCGTCCACAGCTCCGGCAGCTTCCATAGCACTGGCGCGGCCAATGAGGCCGCTCGGCCCGTATAATCACCCACACCTTGGCCCTCGTCCCCGGCACTCGTCTCGCCCGTCGCCCCTTCGACCATGTGACCGCCTCACGGCTGTTGCAGGCCGCGCCGAGGCGTCAATGTCGCCGGGCCGTCCCGCCCCCCAGGGGGCCGCGATGGTGAGTGGCGACACCCTCGGGCCGTATCGCGTCCTCGACAAGCTGGGCGAAGGTGGCATGGGGCAGGTGTTTCGCGCGCGCGACACCAAGCTCAATCGCGACGTGGCGCTCAAAGTGCTGCCCGACTCGTTTGCCAACGACGCGGATCGCCTGATGCGGTTCACGCGCGAGGCGCAGACCCTGGCGTCGCTGAATCATCCGCACATTGCCGCCATCTACGGGCTGGAGGAAGGCCCTGCCACAGCCTCTGGGCAAGCGGGCGTGCGTGCGCTCGTGATGGAACTGGTGGAGGGCGAAGACCTGTCGCAGCGCATCGCCCGCCTCCGCGCCCCGGGCGCTTCGGCGCGGCAGGCCGGAATGCCTCTCGACGAAGCGTTGCCCATTGCCAAGCAGATCGCCGAGGCGCTCGAAGCCGCACACGACCAAGGGATCGTCCATCGCGATCTGAAGCCCGCCAACATCAAAGTGCGCGCGGACGGCACGGTGAAGGTCTTGGACTTCGGTCTCGCCAAAGCGATCGACCCGCCTTCGCCAGAGGCTACAGCGCGGCAGGCCCAAGAGGGCGCGCCGAACGAGTCGCAATCGCCGACTATCACCTCGCCCGCCCACCTTGGCCAAGGCTACGACGCAGCAGGCACTGAGGCCGGGATGATTCTCGGCACGGCGGCCTACATGTCGCCCGAGCAGGCGCGCGGCAAGATCGTGGACAAGCGCGCAGACATCTGGGCGTTTGGCTGCGTGCTGTTCGAGATGCTCACGGGCACGCGCCTCTTTGCCGGCGACTCGGTGCCAGAGACGCTGGGCTTGATCTTCTCGCGCGAGCCAGACCTGGCGACGTTGCCGGCGGCAACGCCCGCCCGCGCGCGCACGCTCATCGCGAGGTGCCTCATCAAGGATCCCCGGCAGCGTCTGCGCGATATCGGCGAGGCGCGCCTGGCGCTGGAGGGCGCGTTCGAGACAGCGGCGCCGCAGACGCCGGCGGTGGTGGCATCATCGCCGGCGCGCGGACGCCTGGCGTGGATGGTGACCGCTGCGGCTGCGCTCGTGGCCGCCACGCTCGGCGCGATCGCCGGCGGACGCTACCTGTCGACGGCCCCGCCGCCAGCGGCTACCGTCCGGTTCGAGGTGCTGCCGCCGGCAGATGTCACGCTGACGCCGGCGCCGGT
>JANNEJ010000804.1:0-4753 GCA_031378585.1 Acidobacteriota bacterium
GTTGGAAGACGTGGTGGTTGTGCTGGTCGACCACCGTCACGCGAACCGCCGCCCGCCGCAGCGCTCGCGCCGCGGCCAAGCCAGCGAAGCCGCCTCCTGCCACGACGACGTGTGGGAGGGCGGCGCTCATTCGTACCTGAGCGCCTCGACCGGGTCGAGCGACGCGGCCCGCCGCGCGGGCCAGTAGCCAGCGAGCACCCCAACGCCAATCGAGGTGCCTAACCCTGACGCGACGGCCCACAAGGGCGGCACGGCCGGGAACGCCGGCGCGATGGCGGTGGCGATGAGCCCGAGCAGCGTCGCGGTGACCACGCCGGCCACGCCCCCGGCGCCCGACAGCATCGCCGCTTCGAACAGGAACTGGCGCAGCACCTCACGGCGCCTGGCGCCGATCGCAAGGCGCACGCCGATCTCGCGCGTGCGTTCGGTGACGCTCATCACCATCACATTGGCGATGCCGATGCCGCCGATCACGAGGCTCACGGCCGCCAGCCCCACCGTGGCCAGGAAGATCTGGTAGCCCAGCTTGTCGAACTGCGCGATGATCTGGTCGGACGTCGACAGATTGAAGTCGCTGGGCTCGTCGCCGCGCACGCCGCGCAGCAGCCGAAGAATCGTCTCGGCCTCGGCCCGCGCGGTCTCGCGCACACCCGGCTTGGCGCGCACATAGAGCACCGTGTTCTGCGCCTCGGGAAACCGGCGGCTGGCCGTAGACACGGGCAGCGACACGACGTTGTCGCCGCGATTCTCGCCAAAGAACGTGCCCTTGCGCTTGGCGAGCACGCCAGTGACGAAGTAGCGGTCGCCCCCGAGCAGGAACGCCTTCCCGACCGGGTCATCTGCGCCGAAAAGCGCCGTGGCCACGTTGGCACCGATCACCGCCACCGGCGCCACCACGCGGTTCTCCACGTCGGTAAACGGACGGCCCGCCGCAAACTCCGCACCGGTCACATCGAAGAAGTTGGCCGACACACCCTCGATCAGCACCGAATCCGACTCGTTGCCCCCGGCCCGGGCCGTGATGGTGCGCGTGGCGGTGACGGCCGGCACGAGCAGCTGCACGCCGACATCGCGCACGGCCGTGCCCAGCCGCTCGATTGTGGCGGCGTCGGCCGGCTTCAATGGCCGGCGCAGGGCGTCGCGCTCGGACGCGGGGCTGTAGGGGTCGCCGTTCCTATGGAAGGCGAAGATGTTGTCGGTGCCGAGTTCGCGGAAGAGCTGCGCCACGCTGTTGCGCAGGCCCACGAGCACCGAGGCCACGAGCACCACCGTGACGATGCCGATCACGACCCCGCCAATGGCCAGTCCCGAGCGCGCGGGCTGCGCGCGCAGCGACTCCCAGGCCAGACGGGCGGCCTCACGCACCGAGGCTGCGAGTCTGGCGGCGGCGTTGCGGGTCGGACCTGGGACCGCCATTACTCGGTCCTCAGTGCCGAGATCACGTCGAGGCGCGTCGCGCGCCTGGCAGGATACCAGCCCGCCAGGATGCCACTCAGGGCCGATGCCACTACGCCAAGGGTGATGGTGTCGAGGCGCACGGCAATGGGCACGCCGAGCGACGACGACAGCAGGGCAACGAGTCCGGCTGCCACCGCCGCGCCAATGGCCCCGCCGACCACGGCCACGACGACCGCTTCCGCCAGCACCTCGGTCATGATCTGGCGGCGCGTGGCGCCGAGCGCCCGGCGCACACCGATCTCGCGGGTGCGCGTCGTGACCGACACGAGCACGGTATTGGTGACGACGACGATAGCCGCCAGCAGCGCCATGGCCGAAATCGGCGCCGCCGCCGCGCCGATGCGCTGCGACAGATTCAGCACGAAGCCGCGCGCCGCATCCGGCGTCAGCAGGTCGAACGTGTCGTCGGCGCCTGGCGCAAGGCTGCGCGACGCGCGAAACGAGATGCGCGCGCGGTCTTCGCCCTCGATGGACGCGCGGTTCCCGGTGGCCTTGGCGAAGATCTGCAGGCTACGGGGGGCGCCAAAGGCCCGTTCATAGGCGGTGATCGGCATCCAGACATACCGGTCGAGTGAGGCGCCGCCGGAGTTGCCCAGCTTGTCCTGCAGACCTATCACCTCGAAGCGCCGGCCGGCCACGCGGATGAACTTGCCGAGCGGATCCTGCGAGGGATACAGTGCGTCGGCCACGTCGGCCCCGATCACGGCCACGGCCGCGCCACGCAGGTCCTCGTCTGGACGGAAGAACCGTCCACGGACGATCGCCAGGTCGCGCAAGTCGGCCAGCGACGAGGTCGTGCCGGTAATGGCCCCGTTCTCGTAGACGCGGCCGCCCGCGGCCACTTCCGCCACGGTCTGGGCGCTTGGGGCGTACTCCACGAGCCCTCCCGCCAGGCGTTCCACGGCGGCGAGTTCCGCCCGGCGAATCGCCGGATTGCGCTGCAGCTGCTGCTGCAGCTCACGGCGCGTGACCCGCCCCGGCGACGCGACCTGCGCAATCAGGAACGTGTCTGACCCGAAGGAGCGGGCCGTGGTGGTGCGCGCGTAAGCCGCGACTCCATCGAGCGCCGCGACCACGACGACGATCGTCGCCACGGCGGCCGCGATCGCCAAGGCGCCCAGTGACGATCGCAGGCGATGACCCGTGACGGCGGTCACCCCTTGGCCCACCGCGTCGATCAGGCTCCGCATCTTCGAAGGCACAGGCATGGGTGTCACACCCTTGGACGCGACAATGTCACCGCGGGCCCCCAAGACACGGGGACCTTCGCGGCCGAGGATGCGTCGAAAGCATACACTTACCGTGATGACGACACGCCGCGTGCTGCTTACCGTGGTCCTACTGGGCCTCGGCGTTTACTTCTACATGTCTCGCCAGCGAGGTCCCGATGCGCGCGAGATCGACGTGGCCGCGGTGGCACGCACCGCGTCGCTGCAGTCGTTTGTGACGGCCTCGGGCGAGATCGTCGCGACGCGCTATGCCGACATCGGCTCGAGCGCGATGGGCCGGCTGGTCAATCTCAGTGTGAAAGAGGGCGACCGCGTGAAGGCTGGCCAGGTGCTGGCCCGCATCGACCGCGTGCAGGCGGCCAGTTCCGCCGCCGCCGCCGCTGCCGGGCTCGGAGCGCTCGAAGCCGACGCGCGCGGCACTGTTGACCAGGCCCGCGCCGCGCAAGCCGAGCTCGAAGCCGCCAAGTCAAGAGCGTCGGAAAGCCAGAAGTCACTGGCCCGCGCCAAGGACCTTCGCAGCGCCGGTCTCATCCCGCAATCAGAACTCGATTCAGCCACGGCCAACGCCGAGAGCGCGGCCGCGCAGGTCGATGCCGCTACGGCCGCAGTGGCTCGCAGTACCCAGACGCAGGGCGCGGCGGAACGCCGCGTGTCACAGGGCCGCGCCGAACAGACCCGGGCCCGCGACCTGCTCGACAAGACCGCGATCACCGCGCCCATTGACGGCGTAGTCACGCGTCTCGATGTCGAGGAGGGCGAAATGGTCGTCATCGGCGTGCAGAACCAGCCGGGCACGATCCTGATGACGGTGTCCGACCTGAGCGCGATCAATGCCGAAGTGAAGGTTGCCGAGGCCGACGTGCTGCGCCTCGCGCTCGACAACCGCGGCACCGTGACGATTGACGCCGCCAACGGGCAGAAGTTTCCCGGCCGCGTCGTGGAGATCGGCGCCAGCGCACTGGCCCAGGTCGGCACGCAAGCCGCGGCGCGCGAGTTCCGCGTGCGCGTGCGCCTCGAAGGCGACACGGCGATTCTGCGGCCCGGGCTGACGTGTGACGCCGAGATCCTGGTGGCCGAGCGCGCCAACGTGCTGACCGTGCCGCTCCAGGCCGTGGTGCAGCGCGGCTCCGACACGGGCGTGTTCGTGGTCACCGGCGACGTCGTCGCGTTCTCGAAGGTGAAGACCGGCATCATCGGCGGGCTGTCGATCGAGGTCGAGGGCGTGGCCGAGGGTGCGTCGGTCGTGTCCGGGCCGTTCCAGGCGCTGCGCGAACTTGCCGACGGCACGCGCGTGAAGATCCGGCCGGCGTCGTAAGCCCTCAGCCCGAAGCGTCGGGATAAGATGGCGCATGGCCATCCGTCCTGCCGTCGCCCCTCCTGAAGCCAACGTCGAGACGGCCTGCACGCTCGACTGCCCCGATGCCTGCACCCTGCAGGTCGCGCTGAAGGCCGGGCGCATCTCCATGATCGAGGGCGGGACGACCAATCCCGTCACCAAGGGCTACATCTGCGCCAAGGTGCGGCACTTCGACCAGCGAGTCTACGGCGAGGACCGCCTCCATTTCCCCGCCGTGCGGGTGGGTCCCAAGGGCGAGGGCCGGTTCCGCCGCACGAGCTGGAACGACGCGCTCGACCTCATCACGACGCGACTGTCGGCAATTCGCGCGGAATCAGGCGGCGAAGCCATCCTGCCGCTCAGCTACGGCGGCTCGAACGGCCTGATCACACAAGACACCGCCGATGCGAGGCTGTTCCGCCGTCTCGGCGCCGCGCGCCTGGCTCGCACGGTGTGCGCCGCACCAACCGGGGTGGCCGCCACGACCCTCTATGGAAAGATGGCCGGGGTGACCTATCAGGACTACCCCGAGGCCAAGCTGATTCTGGTCTGGGGCGCCAATCCTTCGGCCTCGGGTATCCATCTGATGCCGTATCTGAAGGAGGCGCGCGACCGCGGCGCGACCATCGTGGTGGTCGACCCGCGCGCCACCACCGTGGCGCGTCAAGCCGATATCCACGTGGCACTGAAGCCTGGCACCGACGTGGTCGTCGCGCTCGCCATCCACCGG